>CAIUHT010000506.1 GCA_903898975.1 uncultured Planctomycetaceae bacterium | reverse complement strand
CGACAACCTGGGCTTCCGGACAACGCCGGGCGAGGCTTTCGGCGAGGAACACGCTGAACCCCGCGAGCAGGTGGGTCACCACAAAGACCGGGACGGGGGAGTGCGGGGCAATCTGGGGGAGCAGTTGGGCGAGCACCGCCGGTCCTCCCGTGGATGCACCGATTACCACCGCACGGAACCGCGACGTTCCCTCGGCGGGCCCGGCTAAGTGGGTCGCCCCGCTGGCGCGCACCTCGGGGGGACGCGGGGGGGAGTTGGCCGCCAGCTTCGCCGAGGTCCCGGCGGGTGGGAGTGTTGGCGGAGTGAGCGAAACGGAGGAGAGAGAACTGGAAGAGAGGGAGCCGGTCGGGATGGAAATGGAAGAGAGCGATGCGGACGAGTGCGACCCGGATGACGTGGGGGTGGCGTACCGGCGGGAGGCACGAAAGACGGAGATTTTCTCGAGCAGTTGCCGCCTGAGGGCCCGGCCGTTGGCCACGGGATCGGGCCCTTCGGGCTTGTGGATGAAGTCGAAAGCCCCCGCCTGCAGCGCTTGCAGCGTGATCTCGGCCCCCGCGCGGGTGAGCGTGCTGACCACCAGCACGCCAGGGGAGTTGAGTGGCGGAGGTCCTGCGGGCGGATTGGGGAGAATGGGAGGCAGGGCTTCGGAGGCTGGCCTCGCGGTGGGGGGCATGCGGCGGGGAGCGTGGTCGGCCTCCGCCGTCCTGGACTGTGGGCCGGTCTGGGGCGCAGGCGGGGAGCGTGGCTTGCCTTCGCGGAGGGAGCGGAGTGTTTCGAGTCCCGAGAGGCCGGGCATGTGCAGGTCGAGCGTGATGAGATCCGGGGGCGAGCGGCGGCAGAAATCGAGCGCCTGCTCACCACTATAGACAGAGCCGACGACCTTGACGTCGGGGCAACTGGCCAGTGCCTGGGCGATGGCGGCCCGAAAGATCCGCGAGTCATCCACCACCAGCACCCGGAGGGGGGAAACGCTCATGTGCGGTCGGTTGCTCCCTCCCGGACGACAAACCGGCTCACCAGCCGGCCGAGTTCTTCATTGATGTGATCCAGGCCCCGGGCCGAGGCGGTCACCTGGTTGGCCGAGGCTGTGGTGGCTCGCGACGCCTCGCTCACGCGATGGATGCTGTGCGAGATGCCACTGGCCGCCTTGGAAGCCTCGCCCACGCTGTGCGACACGCTGATCGCGCCGCGGGCCGCTTCGGACACATTCCGCGACATGTCCCCCGCCGCCTTCGCGACTTCCGAGATCGAGCGGGCGATATCCCCGACCCCCCGGCTCGCTTCCGAGACGTTGCGGGAGATCAGCCCCGCCGCCCGGGACTGATCCTCGACCGAACTGGTCACCCGGGCCGCCGAGGCGTTGATTTCCTGCACGATTCCCGAGACCTGCTGAATCACCTCGACCGCCTGGCGGGTGTCGGTCTGCACCCCTTCGATCCGGCGGGCGATGTCCTCGGCGGCCCGGCCACTCTGCTGGGCGAGCTCCTTGATTTCCTGGGCCACGACGGCGAAGCCCCGGCCCGCCTCGCCCGCCGAGGTCGCTTCGATGGTCGCATTGAGCGCCAGCAGGTTGGTCTGCAGGGCAATCATGCGGATGGTCTCGGTGACCTTGCTGATCTCGTGCCCCGAGTCATTCAGCTCGGACATGGTTCCCGTGGCCGAGTCGGCCAGCCGCCGGGCCTCCCCCGCGACCCGCGAGCCGTCCCGCACATTCCCCAGGACCGTGGCAAACGACCGCGAGATTTCCTCGACCGCCGCCGCGACCGCTTCGACGTTCTTCGAGGTCTGGTCGGCCGCCGAACTGATGGTCCCCACGTTCATGCTCATTTCTTCGCTCGCCGAACTGATCGAGGCGACGTTCGCGCTCATCTGCTCGGCCGAGGCGGCCATGGTGCCGATGCTTGCCGAGAGTTCCTCGGCAGCCCCGGCGACCAGGTTCGCCTGCTCCGCGGTTCCCTCGCTCTGCGAGAGCAGTTGCTGCGAGACGCCGGCCAGCCCTGCGGCCGAATCTCCCACCCGCCCGGCGACCTGCTGGATCTCGGTCACGACACGGTGGAGCGATTCGGCGAGGTTGTCGGTCGCCTCGGCCAGTTCGCCCACCTCGTCGGACTGCTTCAGGCCAATCCGCTGTCGGAGGTCTCCGCCAGCCATTGTCTGGGCGAGATTCCGCACCCGCAACACGGGCTCGGTGACCGAATGCGTGATGAACCAGCCCAGCCCCAGCCCCAGCAGGGCTCCGGCGAGCGAGACTCCGACAATCAGCCACCACGAGCGGCGATAGAGCTGCTCCATGGCAGTGCGGTCGGCATTCGCCCCCGCGTCAAGCAGCATGTCCAGTTTCTGCAGGTGCTCAATGCATTCCCCGGCCTTCTGGTCGACTTCCCCCAGCGAGAGCATGCGGGATTGGTT
>CAIUHT010000505.1 GCA_903898975.1 uncultured Planctomycetaceae bacterium | reverse complement strand
GGTGTCACGGTCGATACTGAAACTCGGCACTCGCGAACAGCACCTGGCAGAAGGCGCTCCACGCATCGCGCTCGGGGCTCCGTCGAGAACCAGGGCCCTGCGCGAGCCGATTGGCGTATGTTTCAAGGAACTGGCGGGCTTCGGCGACCTCTCCCAGGCTCGCCGGGCGTCCGTAGAACTGCTGAAACGCCGCCTGCACGCGCGCTGGTGTGTCGCCCGCTCCCAACAGGTGGTCGGCGGCGGTGTCGGCCTGAAGCTGCACGAATGGATTGTTGAGGAGGTACAGGGCCTGCGAGGGGACGGTGGTCTGCGGTCGGTCCGCGGTGATGAGGCTGGGATCGGCGGCATCGAATAGCGACATCGATTCGGGAAGATTGTCACGCACCACCGGCAGGTAGATCGACCGCTCACCCCCACGCGGGTCGTTCAAAGCGGCGGTCAGCGGATCGGGTCCTCCTCGCGGACGCCCCACGGGCCCCTCTCCCTGCCGGGCCACGGGTGACCCCCCCGGGGGGTTGAGCTGCAACCGGCCGCTCACCGCCAGCATGCTGTCGCGCAGCACCTCGGCATCCAGCCGCCGGGGAGACATCCGCCACAGCAGCGTGTTGTCGGGGTCGCTCTCGAGGGCCGCAGGACTGGCGAACGTGCTCAGCTGATATACCCGGGATTGCACCAGGGTCCGCACCAGGCGCTTCACGCTCCAGCCGTCGCGCACAAATCGTACCGCCAGCAGATCGAGCAGTTCCGGATGGCTGGGAGGCCGACCCGCAAGTCCCAGGTCGGCCGCCGTCGGGACCAGCCCCCGGCCAAACAACTGCAGCCAGACCCGGTTGACCCAGACCCGCGCGGTCAGCGGGTTCTCGGGGCTGGCAATCCAGCGTGCCAACTCCAGTCGCCCACTGTGGTCGCGGGGAATCTGCAGTGGGGGGCCTCCGAGCAGTCCAATCGTGCCCCGGGGAATTGACCGTTCGGTCGGTTGATCGGCCTCACCCCGCTCGTACAGGGGACTGTCGCCAATAAACCGGTTGCCATCATTGGTGAATCCCCCCGGGCCGGGGCGAGGGGGCCGTGACCGCCGAGGCTCCCACCGCGACGGGGCGGGGAAGCGATCCCGAACTCCCATCGCCAGCAGCTTGGGTTGGCCCGACGCGTCGTAGGCATCGAGACGGGCCTGCAGCAAAGAGATCTGGCCAAAGCTGAAGAACTGGGCCATCCCATCCTGAGAGCGGGCGATTGAGTCGCGAATCCGGTCGATCTGCCCCTGCAGCCGGCGACGCTCCAGTTCGGACAGTGGCGGGACGCCCGGCACGGGGTGGGCTTCCACCGGCAAGGGGAGCAGCGGTGAAACGCGCTGCGCGTTGATGAAGCTTACCGTCCCGTAGCAGGTTTCCGTGCTGCGAAAGATCCCGGCGAGGGCGTAATAGTCGGCTTGGGGAATCGGGTCGAACTTGTGGTCGTGGCAGCGGGCACAGGCGACGCTCAGCCCCAGGAATGCCTGCGTGGTGACATCAATCTGTTCGTCCACGAGGTCCAGTTCAAACTTCAACCCGCTTCGCTCGTTCAGGGTCTTCGGTCCGATCGCCAGGAACCCCGTGGCGACCAGGTGCTCGGCCCGTTCTGCCGGGGTGTCGAAGGGGAGCAGGTCGCCCGCCAGTTGCTCCAAGATGAAGCGGTCGAACGGTTTGTCCGAGTTCAGGGCGGCGATCACGTAATCCCGATACCGCCATGCCTGTGGGTAGGCGAAGTTGACTGTCTTCCCCGTGCTTTCGGCATAACGGGCAACGTCGAGCCAGTGCCGGGCCCATTTCTCGCCAAAACGAGGCGAGTCCAGCAGCCGATCGACCACGCGAGCGAACTCTTCGCGAGACGGGTTGGCGATAAAGGCCTCCAGGTCGGCGGCCGAGGGGGGCAGGCCGGTCAGGTCGAAGGCAACCCGCCGCAGCAGGGAACGCGGGTCGGCATCGGCGACCGGCGCCAGGCCCCGCTGCTCGAGCGCGGCCAGCACAAACCGGTCGATGTCGCCGCGCGGCCAATCGCCGCGGGCCACCTCTGGCAGACTGGGCTCGCGCGGCGACTGAAAGGCCC
>CAIUHT010000504.1 GCA_903898975.1 uncultured Planctomycetaceae bacterium | reverse complement strand
ACCGTCTTCTCCAGCCCCGGCTCGCGCCCAAGCGGAATTTCTTGCGGATTTCCCGCTCCGCCCGGCCGGGCCGGGTGCACGAAAAACGGGCCCGGTGGCCGCGTCCTCCCGCACCGGCAGCGACGGCAACGAGTCACTCAGTGCGGGGCTTGGCCCTTTGAGCAACGGCCAGGATTGCATCGAGCTTTTCGACCACTTCGGGGACGATATCCACGCGTTCCATGTGGCGCGCGAGTTCATAGTAGTCTGTCTTCCGCATCAGGTTGGGCAAACCTTGCTGCTTGTAATATTCGGCAAACAAGAGATCGAGAAAATCATCCGTCGCCTTCACGTTGCTCCAATGCGGGTCGTTTGGGTCTCGCAGTGCAATGCGAGGGACTCGGTCGGCAATGAGTCGCTCCATCAGCTCCTTCCGAGGCTTAACAAAGAGCCCTCCCGGGATTTCGCTGCCTGCGAAGGAAATAAGCACATTAGGAGCACAGAGATAGTTCTCTATCTCGCGGCGTCGCCATGATTGATAAACGAGGCCATCACCGGGGGGCAAGGGCTTCTCAAGACGGTCGAAGAGGGCGATTCCTACCAGGTCCCGATTGGCCTCACGCATTCCATAGAAGTGTTTGCCCGCATTTTGGGGTGAATTGCAGACGGTCTTGAGAAAGGGGGCTGAGAGAAACTCCGCTGCGGGATGTTCAAGCTTTTCAGCAAATTCCTGCAGGATCGCCAGGTCCGTGGTTCCTTCCAGGTACAGAACCCACCCCCTCTGTTCGGCCTGGTAATAATCCTCGTATCCGAATTCCTTGAGCGCCTTGGCGGTTTGATTCCCGCGATCATCGATGCGGTGCGGACTACCTACGAACGAGATCACAATATCGCGATCCGCCGCTTCGTTGAGCAGCACCTCCGAATGGCTGGCGGCGATGATTTGTGAGCCCTGCCTTTCGGCGACTTTCGTCAGCAATTCATAAGTCTGACGTTGACGCAAGATCTCCAGATGCGCATCAGGTTCATCCAGTACGAGAACTGTGCCGGGATTTGCATAAAGATGGGCCAGGAGCAAAAGCGTCTGTTGTAATCCGCGACCAGAGCACGAGAGATCGAGAGTCATGCCGTTTTCCTGATATTCCATGATGATCTGATCTTGTTGTGCGATTTTTGGTGGTTGCAATACGACCCCAAACAACCGCCTGATCCGATCCGAAAAATCCACCCAAGCCCCGCTCCCTTTGCCGGATTCAAATATCTGAAAGCAGAGGTTGCGCAAGACCTGGGCTGTCTGTCCCTGCCCAATCAGAAACGCGATCTCGCCAGGCCGCTTGATAAACTCCCGGTCGGACAGCCCAGACATGGGAGGCAGGTAAGCCACCCGGGTCTTGGCCGCCGCTTCAGGAATCGTGGTGAATCTGGCTTGCCTCACCTGAACGTTTTCGTACCCGGGCAAGCGGAGTGGTCTGCAGACGAACGACTCTTCATTGCTGAAATCGAATTCCAGCCCACATGTCCACTCCTCCCCTTCGCTGACCCCTGAAACCGCGATCTCAATTCGAATGTTCCGAGTTCGCGTCTTTCCATCACGCCCACCAGCGCGTTCTCCCTCGCGGACATGAACCCCACGCCAAAGCAAATCAGCCGACGGCACCGGGATGGGAACCAAGTCACGACGATTGATTGTGACTCCAGGGCGCTTTTCCGGGGCTGCCCTGCCACTTCGCTTCTCGTTCCAAGCCCGTAACCCAACCTCCCACAGAGCAAGCGCCTGCAGTACGGTGGTCTTCCCCGAATTGTTCGGCCCAACGAGCACGACGGACTGGCCCAACTCGATTTCGACGTTGTTAAACCGCTTGAAATTGCGGATTCTGAGGTTTGTGAGCATTGGATTCAGAGATCTCAGACTGAATTCGCTTGTAGGTTCAACATCGCGGGTTGTCGTTTCCGTGTTCTGCGGGCGCAAGAAACGCGGGCCAGATCAACGTTACTGGCGAAGGGGAAAAATTTTCCGCCAAGTCTGCCTCCGCTCGTGAGACTTAAGATGAGGCGTCGTCTGGAGCAGTTTTGCCAGTCCACCCACGCAAGACGATAGCTCGCAGTGCCTCAGGCTCACCAAGGGCACCCAAGTGACCAAGGCCACGACTCCCACGATTCCCCTAATCCCCAGAATAGTCGATCCGCCTTGAAGGATCGACCAAGCGTCTGAGGCCACGCTTGGAGGTTCTCGACGTTTTGACCACGCCCCGCCTTGGACTCTCGCTCAGTACTTCTCGTTCCAATTCGCCACGAGCCAACTCGTCGTGTTCCGAAATGT
>CAIUHT010000503.1 GCA_903898975.1 uncultured Planctomycetaceae bacterium | reverse complement strand
GCAAGAAGAAAAGCCTCGCCAACGACATCGAGTTCTACAGCCTGACCCGGTCGCTCCGCAGCGTTCGCCGCTCGAACGTCGTGCTGATGTTCCTCGACGCCTCGCAGACCATCTCGATGGTCGACAAGCAGCTGATGGGCGAGGTGTCGGCCGAGCACAAGCCGTGCATTTTTGTGGTCAACAAGTGGGATCTCGGGCAGGAAGCCGGGATGACCACCGAGAAGTGGGTGAAGTACATCGGCTACGCCTTTGGCAGCATGCACTTCTGCCCGGTCGCGTTCATCACCGCCCGCGACCCGATGAGCGTCAAGAAGCTGATCAACCTGACCCAGTCGGTGGCCAAGCAGGCCCGGGTGCGGGTCCCGACCGCCCGCCTCAACCAGCTGGTTCGGCAGGCGGTGATCCGCAACCACCCCCCCATGCGGGCCAACCGCGAGGCGAAGATCTACTACGCCACGCAGGTCGCCACCGAACCCCCCACCATCGTCGTCAAATGCAACGACCCCCGGGTCGTCGACAAATCGTGGCGTCGCTATTTGCTGGGGGTGTTTCACGACCAGCTGCCGTTTGCGGAAGTCCCCATCAAGGTCTACTACCGCTCGCGGAGTTCGGGCGTTGGTTCGGCTGACCCCGAGGAGTCGCTGGACGAAATCCCCGAGATCATTCTCCCGGGCGATCAGCCCATCGATCCGTCGAGCCGACGGCTGGCCACGGCGACCGATGAAGAGGACCTGGAAGACCTCGACCCCGAGGAGCAGGCCGACGAGGCTCTGCCCGTCTCACGACGGGGGCGCAAACCCCGTCGGCCGGCGCCCGTCGAGACCGCCGACGATGCCGAATTCGGCGAGGACATGTTCCCCGACGAGGAATTCGACGTCGACGAGGAATTGGAAGAAGGGGCCGACATCGACGGGTCCATCGCGGAGGAGGAACTCGACGACGAGCTGGACGACGAGCTGGACGACGAGCTGGACGACGAGCTGGACGACGAGCAGGCGGACGAGGAGCTCGACGACGAGTTCGAAGACGACGAGTTGGACGACGAGTTCCCGGATGACACCGACGACGATCGGGAGACTCCCCCGGGCAAGTCTCCCAAAGACCGTCGGCCCTCGCGATAACGGAATGCCGCCGGGGCGGAGGGAGGACTTCAGGTCGTCCCCCCTCTCCCGCGCGAGCCGCGCTGGCAAACAGCAACAACCCCGTCGCGGGGGCGGGGTCGGGGGGGGGGGGACAGCGGGTTGTCGTCCGGTCGTTGGGATGTGACCGCCATCAACCACAGGCTCACGAACTCCGGAGGGGGGCGTCAACCTGGAGTACGGCGTGTCCGCCGTCTTCCCATGCGGTCAGAGCCAGCGCTCGTTCGGAACGGCCACGCTCCCGCACTGATCGACGTCTTCGGGGAACCAGCGTCGTCTCCTTCGATTGAGCTCAAGAAAGAGACGCGAAGCGTTGTGTGGACGCCGTCCAAATGCGGGAGCCCGCCCCTGCGGATCGATGGTGGGGATGACACCGCATGGGAAGACGGCGGAAGCGCCGTACTCCAAGATCGTCCGGCCACCGTCCCCCCTCTCCCGCGCGAGCCGCGCTGCCAGGCAACAACGACCCCGTCGGCAGAATCCTCCCGCTTTGTCTGTTCCGCACAGTCGCCTGTGCAGGCCGCCGGAACCGTGCTTGCGACAGCCGAGATTCGCAAGTAACCTACAAATAATGGTCGATGCGTTCATAGGCACGCGGTGAGAGCGTGGTGGCAGAGCTTTTTCTGAGCTTGGCCGGGCGTTCTGCCGAGGCCTGTTGCCAGCGTGCCGGTCGCCTCCAGTTCCCCCCGTTCCGGTTCCCCCTGTCCCGGTTTACTGGCCCCCAGGCCCTGGGCCCGTTCCTCCCGCTCCCTCTCACCCCGTTTCGATCCAGCACTCAGGCCCCGGCCTGCTGGCTGTGGGGTGGGCAGCCCGGCGGGGATCGGCCTGGGCCCCACGTCTCCTTCCGACCCAGGTGACCCATGTTGCGAGTTCTGAGCAACCCCCGCCGGTTGTGCTCTGGAGTCACCCGCCGCGATCTGCTCCAGATTGGCGGCTTGGGAATGGCTGGGGTTGGGCTCCCCGAACTGCTGGCGGCTGAGGGAGAGGGAAACGCCACCCCGGGGCGGGGCAAGGCCAAGAACTGCATCCTGATTTACCTCTACGGCGCGCCGAGCCAGCTCGAAACGTTCGACATGAAGCCGCACGCCCCGGTGGAAATCCGCGGGACGATGCAGCCCATTCCGTCGGTCCTGCCCGGACTCGATGTCTGCGAGCATCTGCCCAACATCGCCCGCATGACCGACCGGATCACCGTGGTGCGGTCGATCACCCACCCCTACCCGATTCATGGGGTGGCCTTCGCGACGACCGGGATCCCGGCGATCGACGTGGCGATGGAGCTGGCGCCGTACGACTCCCGGCACCATCCCTACTTTGGCTCGGTGCTGCAGTACCTCGACCAGGCGAACCCGGCGTTGAAGCCGGGGAATGTGCCCCAGAACGTGGCGCTGCCCTTCCCCTTCTCGAGCCAGCGGGTGGGGGAAGTGTCGCGGGCGGGGCCCTATGCGGCGTTCCTCGGTTCGACCTTCAACCCGACGTGGACCGAGTTTGTGGGCCAGTCGGCGGGGACGGTGGTCAAGACGCTGCGCGACATGAAGGTCGATGTCCCCGACCCCTACGTGGCGTGTCGGCCCGAGAGTCATTTCCGATTTTCGGCGGGGAATCCGCAGCCCGAGTTGACACTCGACCGGCTCGATCGCCGACGGTCGCTGCTGAACCAGTTCGACGATCAGCGGCGCCAGTTCGACGCCACCGCGAGCGGGGTCACCCTCTCGAAGTACCAGCAGCTGGCGTTCTCGATGCTGACGTCGCCCGAGGTGACCCGGGCGCTGGACGTCCGGCTGGAGCCCGCTGCGACGCGCGACCTGTACGGCATGAGCCTGTTTGGCCAGTCGTGCCTGGCGGCCCGGCGGATGATCGAGGCGGGCACCCGGCTGGTCAGCGTCTTCTGGGATGAATACGGGCTGGCGGGAGACGCCTGGGACACGCACTGGAACCACTATCCGCGAATGCTCGACCAGTTGCTTCCCCCGTTCGACCGCGGGTTCTCGGGGCTGGTGCTCGACCTGGAGCAGCGGGGCCTGCTCGATGACACGCTGGTGGTGGTGTTGAGCGATCATGGCCGGACTCCCAAGTTGAACAATGCGGCGGGGGGCGGGCGCGATCACTGGTCGCAGGCGTACTCGCTGGCGTTCGCCGGGGGAGGCATTGCCCGGGGCAAAGTGGTGGGCTCGACCGACAAAGAGGCGGGCTCCCCGGTGGACCGGCCGGTGTCTCCCAAGGACCTGCTGGCGACGATGTATCACCTGCTGGGGTATGACCCGCACACGCGGATTCCCGACCGGGCGGGACAGTTGATCCCCCTGGTGCCGGAAAGTTGCGGAGTCATTCCCGAAATGCTGGCGTAGTGGAAGTGGGCGGGGAATCGGAGGATTGAAACTGAAGCGGCCCCGCCCGGGCCTGGCTGAATCGACGCTGCGCACTGCGTGGCGAAGCCAAACGCCGGGCCCGATGGGTGTTTGCGGTTTGAAGAGCCTGGCAATGGCTGATGGGAAAGGGAGCCTGGTGACGGGGTGCACGTCCCCTGCGATCGAGCCGGGGGAGTCAGTCGGGTTGGTAATTGAAGGCGAGGTGTTTCATGAGTGGTACGTCGGCTGAGACCAAGCCGTGCCCGATGTGTGGGCAAGAGATCAAGGCAATCGCCCGCAAGTGTCGGTTCTGCGGAGAGATGCTGGATGGCAGTTCGACCGACCAGGCTGAGATCTGGCGGGACGGGAAACTGCTGGTCATGCGGAAAGGGGCCGAGCTGCCGTATCGCTGCATCAAGACCAACGCACCGGCGGATGTGTGGCTGAAGCGGGAATTGAGTTGGGCGCCGTGGTGGGTTTTGGCCCTGTTGCTGATGTCGTTGCCGATCGGCCTGATCGCTTACCTGTTGGCGGGCAAGCGGGCGAGAATCCGGGTTGGACTGTGCGAGCGGCGGAGGGCTGCCCGAGTCAGGGCGATCTGGATTGCGTGGCTGCTCGCGTTGCTGGGCATTGGCCTGATGATTTGCGGTG
>CAIUHT010000502.1 GCA_903898975.1 uncultured Planctomycetaceae bacterium | reverse complement strand
TGGATCTCTTCGCGGCCCGCCTGGTGCGAGGCCAGGCCGCGAAGGGTCCCCTGGCAGGGGGCCACCTGGCAGCCGGACCCTTGGCCTGCGAGCCGACCGCCGCTGGCAGCAGTGGCGTGTTCGACGTCGCCCGTCGCGACTGGCACGACGGGGCCCTCGCCCGGCTCGGCCTGTCCCGCGCACAACTTCCGCCGGTGCAGGAGGCGAACGTGCCCCTCGGCCCGCTCGACGCCACGCTCGCCCGGCAACTGGGCCTGCCCGAATCACTGCAGGTCTTCCCGGCACTGGGCGACCACCAGGCCAGCTTTGTGGGGACGATCGCCGATCCCACGCAAGAGGTGCTGGTCAACGTCGGCACTGGCGCGCAGGTCGCCGTCTACACCGACCAACTGAACTTCGCCCCCCCGGTCGAGCTGCGCCCGTACCCACTGCGGGGGAACCTGCTGTCGAACGTCGGCCTGACCGGGGGCTGGTCGTACCAGGTGCTCGAGCGGTTCTTCTCGCAGGTGGGGACCGACGTGCTGGGACTGGCCGAGAGCGAGAGCCTGTACCCCGTGCTCAATCGCCTCGCGGCGGAAGTCCCGGCGGGGGCGGGGGGGCTGCGCTGTGAGCCAACCTTCCAGGGAACGCGGCTCGACCCCTCGGTGCGGGGCCGCATCGAGGGACTGTCGCCGCAGAACTTCACCCCCGGGCACCTGGCCCGAGCGCTGCTGGAGGGGATGGCCCGCGTGCTGGGCGAAGGCCTGCAGCTGGTCCGGCAGCAAGCCGGTGGATTTGTCCCAAGGCGAGCGGTCTGTGCGGGGAACGGCCTGCGGGAGAACCCCCTCCTGGCGCAACTGGTCGAACAGGAATTCGGCCTCCCGCTGCAACTGCCCACCGCCTGCGAAGAAGCCGCCGTCGGAGCCGCCCTGGTCGCCGGCGTCGGGGCGGGAGTGTTTAAGACGCTCTCAGGAGCTCGGGTGCCTGGCGGATCGTGATCCTTCCGATCGCGATCCCCTTCACACGACTCCGGCGTCATCGCTCCTTCTCAATCGACTGCGATTTACCCAGCGTGTCTGTGACAGGAACCTTGGGCGTGTGACAGATCTTGTGGGGACGGACTGTGACAGGCCTGGACTCTGGCCAACACACTTGACGGCCCACAATCAAGCTCCCTATATCTACACGACGCCTTTGTGTTGGTGATTTCCACCCTCAAGGCCGAGCGTCACTTTAGTTCATTTTAAGGAGTGAGAGATGTCTCAAAAGATTCGTCGCATGCTGTTTTCTGTTGTGGCCGCCCTGGCTTTTTGCCCGGGGTGTCCCCCCGCCCGAGCTGGACAACTGCTCGTCAACGGAAACTTCAACGCAACCGCAATTCTGGGTACGGGACAATCCCCGTTGGTGTTTCCAGCAGGGAACACATGGACGACGACCGCGCCAGCGGGACCAAACTATCTCGGTAGCATCTCGGGGGTCAGTGGGTGGACCTATGCCACCCCAGAACATGGTGGAACCCATACCGATGTCGGCCTGACAACCAGAGGTGATGTGTTTGGCTCCCCGCAAAGTGGCCAGGCACTCTTCAGCAATCGCTGGGACCGCCTCGTAAGTCAAACAATCACACACACGTTTCACGCCGGTGAGGTGTTGACCGCAACGGTCGACTTCGGGACCTTCGGTGACACGGGCGACTCAGGTCGCGCTGGCTATTTCTACCTGGTTGCCGGTACTGTCAATCCCCAGAACCTGGACGCCTTTGCTAGCGGTTCCATCCTGCTCGATTCACTGTCTGTTGCCAATCCGCGGTGGACCCAGTTCGTGCCAGATGTGGTAGCAGCTGATCGTCGATACACCTCCCTTCGCCTGACGTACGAGTTTCGGGAAAATGATCCCACACTCTTATTGCCGATCACTTTCGGCATGCGATTGGCCGGCGGATCGTTGGGCGCCTCGTACTGGGATAACGCCCTGCTGACCACTGATCCCGGTCCAAACCCCAGTCCGGTCCCGGAACCAGGCACCTGGGTCCTGGCGTTCGGGGGACTTGTGGTGCTGGCTGCGCGCCGCCTTTGCGGTTGACGCAAAATGAAGCCCGGCCGCACGGGGGATTCCCCGGGTGCCGTCGACGGAGCTCCAGGCTCCCAGTCAGAAGCAGCGCGGCTGTGTGTCGGGCCACCCGGCACACAGTCGGCGCCACCTTCTGACAACCCGAAGCTGAGGGCAAGGCGCTGTTTTCGAGAACCGTCTGAAAACACCTGTCCTGTCAGACCACACGAATCCAAATCGACATCGACAACGCCTTTCCAATAGGTGTTGACGCGGTCCGCTCTCTTCTCATCAGTGCAGTGGAATCCATGAGCGCTCCCGGCACACCAGCCGTCGCTCAGTTCGCCTTCGCTGGGTTGAGTTGTGTCCCCAGAGCCGGATGTCATCCGGTCGATCGCGCGTCGCATCGCGTGGCCTATTCTTAGGAATCGCTGGTCAATTCGCAGTCGGGAGGTTTGATCCCCAGATCCCTGTTCACAAGATAGAATCAGGTGGCAACCCCGCGCCCTGGATGGGATGTGGGATCACGGGGGTCTGGCTTGCACAGGCTTTCATCGACCCCGGTCGCACTGTCTCCCAATCTTGGCCTTCCCATGTCGCAGTCACGTTTGCCCCTTCGATTCCTGGGCCTGGCCGTTGGGTTGATCGGCCTGGCGGGCTGGGGTCCCGGCTTCCTCCACGCCGCGGACCCCGCGGTGGATTTTTTTGAGCAGCGGATTCGGCCCCTGCTGGTCGAGCGGTGCCAGGGTTGTCATTCCTCGGTCACGGGCAAGACCAGTGGGGGGCTTGCTCTTGATACCCGCCAGGGTTGGCAGAAGGGGGGCGATGCGGGGCCGGCGATTGTGCCTGGCAAGCCTGCCGAAAGCCGGCTGCTGCGGGCTGTCGAATATGCCGATCCTGATCTGCAGATGCCCCCGCCCGGGAAGGGGCAGCGGCTGACCGCCGACGAAGTCGCCTCGATCGCCGCGTGGATCAAGGCCGGCGCGGTCGATCCACGCGTCGCCGGGGAACGCCTGGGAGGCATGTCGGCCGACGAAGCCCGCCGCTGGTGGAGCTGGCAGCCCCTCCAAACTGTGGCCCTCCCCGAGGTCCGCGAGACTGGCTGGCCCCAAACCGACCTCGATCGGTTTGTGCTCGCAGGTCTCGAACGCGAAGGGCTGCCTCACACTCCCCCGGCTGACCGCCGCACACTGCTCCGCCGGGTCACCTTCAACCTGACCGGGCTCCCTCCCACTCCCGCCGAAATCGAGGCGTTCCTGGACGACGAACAACCCGGGGCGTGGGACCGCGTCATTGACCGCCTGCTGGAGTCGGAGGGGTATGGTGAACGCTGGGGCCGGCACTGGCTCGATGTGGCCCGCTACGCCGATACGGCGGGCGATGGAGCCGACTATCCCGTTCGCGAAGCCTATCGCTACCGCGACTGGGTGGTGCGGGCGGTGCAGCGCGATCTGCCCTTCCCCGAGTTCATCCGGCTGCAGATCGCCGGGGACCTGCTCGCCCCGTCGCGTCCCGCCGAGGAGTACGCCGACTGTCTCACCGCCACCGGCTTCCTGGCGGTGGGCAAGCGGTATGGCTACGCCCCCAACCCCGACTACCAGCATCTCGATTTCGCCGACGTGATCGACTCGGTCGGGCGGTCGCTGCTGGGGCTCTCGGTCGGTTGTGCGCGGTGCCACGACCACAAGTATGACCCCATCTCGACGCACGACTATTACGGTCTCTACGGCATTCTGCAGAGCACCCGGTGGGCGTTTCCCGGTGGTGAGGAACACAAGCGCCCCGCCCAGTTTCCGCCACTGGTCCCCCCCGGCGAGGTCGCGCGCCTGGAAGCCGAGCGGGCCGAGGGAGTCGCCCGACTCGAGACCCAACTCGCCACGCTGCAGGCGAGCCGGGGGAAACTCGACCCCCGCTGGCTCGCCGGTGGCCCCGATCTCGCCCTCGAAGGGCAGCCCGACGGCAAACCTCCGGGCGCCCCGTGGCTGTCGGCGGGACCGAACGCGGTCGGGGCCGAAGCGCAGAGTCCCTTCACGCACATTCACCCCGCGGGGCAGCGCGGCGTGCGGGTGGGGAGTGGCCTGCCGACCGACGGCATTCGCTATGTCTTCCCGCACAAGCTGAAGAAAAGCCCGGGTGGGCGATTCAGTTTCTCGGTCGATTTCCGGACCGTCGCGGGGGCCGATCAGCCCGGCGCCTACCGCTTCTACCTGGGGCGGGGAGTGATCGAGTCGCTGGCGCTGGAGTTCAGTGTCAGCCGGTCGGAACTTGCGCTCAAGAACGGCTCGACCTGGGAGGTCATCCGCCCCATCGAGCCGGGCGTCTGGCACACCCTGCAGGCGACGCTCGATCCCGAAGCGCAGACCTGGTCGGGAGTGGTCGGACCGGCGGGTGACCTCACCACCTTCCGCGACAAGAAACTGAATGCCGCGTGGGATGGCGTTCTCGACACGGTGATCTGCGACGGGATGGGGCATGTGCCCGGCCCCGCTCCGGCCCGCGACATCGACAACCTGGGACTGCAGGCAGTGGCGTTTCCCGTCCCGGGGAGTGACCCCGTGGCCCCGTTCGTGGCTCCCGCCGACGTGGCCCAGCAACTGGCCAGGCTGGAAGAGCAGATCAAACAGGTCGCAGCGGAACGCGAGGCAGTGGCGACCCGCGAGGTGTATCCGACCGCGTACGGCGTGAGCGAGGGGACGGCGGTCAACGCCCGCCTTCAGAAACGGGGCGAGCCCGATCAGCCCGGGGAGGAGATTCCCCGGCAATACCTGCAGATCCTGGGTGGTGACCGATTGCCCGAGGGGACCATCGGCAGTGGCCGGCTGCAGTTGGCCGACTGGTTGACCCGCACGAACCAGCCCCTGCTGGCCCGGGTCTTTGTGAACCGGGTCTGGGGCTGGCACTTTGGCCGGGGGTTGGTCTCGACCCCCAGCGACTTCGGAGCGCGGGGCGAACTCCCCTCGCATCCCGAGCTGCTCGAATGGCTGACAGGGCGATTCCTGGAGTCGGGGGGCAGTCTGAAGGCGCTGCACCGGCTGATCTTGCGGTCGGCGGTCTACCAGCTTGATTCGAGCGATCTGCCCGAGGGGCTGGCCCGCGACCCGGGAAATCGCTGGCTGTGGCGACACCCCCGCCAGCCACTCGACGCCGAGTCCATCCGCGACGCCATGCTGTTCGTGAGCGGGAAGCTCGACCGCAGTCCAGCGGGTCCGCATCCCTTCCCCCCCACCAACACGTGGGCGTTCACCATTCATCAGCCATTCCACGCGGTGTACGAGTCGCGGCATCGCAGCCTGTACCTGATGCAGCAGCGGAATCGGCGCCATCCGTTCCTGGCACTGTTCGATGCCGCTGATCCGAACCAGAGCGTGGCCGAGCGGCTCCCCACGGTCACCCCCACCCAGACGCTGTACCTGATGAACTCCCCGTTTGTGCACGAGCAGGCCGCGGCGTTCGCCACCCGCTGGGCGCTGCCGGGGGTTGGGGTGGAAGAGCGGGCCCGGCAGATGATCGAGGCGGCCCACGGACGGGTCGCCGCGGCCGAAGAACTGGCCCTGGCCGAACAGTTTGTCGCGGGCTACGCCGCCCGCCTGCCCGAGACCACCCCCGCAGGCGACCGCGCGACCGCCGCATGGGAAGCCTTTGCCCGCGTGCTGCTCACGGGGAATTCGTTTCTCTATGTGGACTGATTTCCTGGATCGATTGATCAACGGGGTCGATTGATCAATGGGGTCGATGGCCGCCGCAGGACAAACGTCCGTTGGCCTGCGGCATGTCTGCTGTGGATGCCCATTCTGTTGCCTGAAGAACACACCACTCTCGGCTTCGCCGCGACCGCCCTTCCGCTCCAGGCACTCCGTGTGAGTGATCTTGAGCGAAGTGGTGGGTCGCGACCAGGCTGTCGAGCTTTTTGCAGGAACATCCTGTCATGAACACTGCCCACACCTCACGCCGCGAGTTTCTGCAGCGTGCCTCCGGAGGATTCGGCGCCCTGGCATTGGCCGGGATGCTCGCCGAGGACGCGCGGGGGGCGACCGACCCGCTGGCGCCGCATCAGCCGCACTTTGCCCCGCAAGCCGACCGGGTGATCTTCCTGTTCTCCACCGGCGGTACGTCGCACATCGACACGTTCGACTACAAGCCCCAGCTGATCGCCGACCACGGCAAGAAAATCACTGCCTCGCGGTGGCTGAACAAGCCGGGGCAGTTCGAGCGGTACCTCATCCAGCCCCGCTACAAGTTCGCCCAGCATGGGAAGAGTGGCCTGTGGGTGAGCGAACTGTTCCCCCGGCTGGCGGGAGTCATCGACGACGTCTGCATGCTGAACGCGATGCACTGCGACAGTGACGGTCACGACAAGGCGACCCTCGCGGCTCACACGGGCTCGGCCCAGTTCGCCCGCCCCAGTGCCGGGGCGTGGGTCAGTTATGGCCTGGGGACACCCAACCGCAATCTCCCTTCGTTCATGGTGCTGGCCCCGGCGGCCCCCTATGCCGGGGCGCAGACCTGGGGCAGCGACTTTCTGCCCGCCTGCCACCAGGGAACGCACGTGGTCCCGGGGCCCGAACCGTTGCCGAATCTCAAGCCCCGGGGACCGGCCCCCGACCTGCAGGGGCTGGAGCTGGAACTGCTGGGGCAGTTGAATCGTCGGCACCTGGAGCGGCGCGCCGCCGACCTGGCCCTCGACGCGCGGGTGCGGAGTTTCGAGACCGCGTTTGGCATGCAGCGCGAGGCCCCCGAGGCGTTCGATCTCTCGCAGGAGACCGCCGCCACCCACGCGCTGTACGGGCTTGAACAGGGAGCGACCTCGGGGTTTGGGTGGCAGTGCCTGGTGGCCCGGCGGCTGGTGGAACGGGGGGTCCGGTTCCTGGAACTGATTGATGTGGGGTCGAGCAACAACTGGGATTCGCACGGCAACATGGCCGATCACGAGCGGCTGGCCAAGGCGATTGACCAGCCCATTGCGGGGCTGCTGACCGACCTGAAGCAGCGGGGCCTGCTCGACCGGACGCTGGTGGTCTGGACGACCGAGTTCGGCCGGACCTCCTTTCATGAGAAAGCCGACCATCCCGGGCGCGAGCATCACAACCTGGTGTTCACCTCGTGGCTGGCGGGGGGGGGCGTGAAGGGGGGTTACGTGCATGGACGCTCGGATGAACATGGCATCCTGCCCGCCGAGGGGGGGGTGCACACCCACGACCTGCACGCGACCATCCTGCACCTGCTGGGACTCGATCACGAGCGGCTCACTTACCGACACGCGGGCCGCGACTATCGCCTGACCGACGTCGCCGGCCAGGTGGTGCACGAACTCTTCGCCTGACCGGCCCCAGGCAACCCGAAAGAACCTGCCCGAAAGAGGCCTGCCCGAAAGCTGCCTGTCCGAAAGAGGCGGGTCGCGAGAGCTGGGGCGTTCACGCAGTTCGCCGCAGCAGTCCCGCACGAGGAGGCGTGGCGGAGGGGGCTGGGCGATGCGAAACGACCGCCGCAGGACCGGCGAGCGACTCGGTCCCCGTTGTGGTTTGGTTAGACGCTTTGGTTATACTGATGGTGCGGGCGGTGTGACGCCGAGCCTGGCCAGAGATTGGTGTCTGCCGCATCGACCGAGCCAGCCATCGCGCTGAGGCTCGCGGGAATATTCCGGGAGAGGTTCGCTGTTTGCCCTTGAGACGAGCTCGACGTGACAGATTCTGAACACCCGATTTCGCCTGGATTTCCCCCTCAGCAACTGGAGGCACTGCAGAATCGGTATGCGGCGGGGCAACTGCACGGCCCGGCGGTTTCGCTGGAGTCACTGCTGGCCGAGGTCCCTGCCGAGCATCAGCGGGAAGTCTTCGAGGTGTTGCTGCTGGACGATCTCGCCCTGCAAGCCGGGCTGGGGAAAGCAGTGCGCCTCGCCGATTACCTCACTCGCTTTCCGAATTACTCCCGCGAGATCGAGGCGGCCTTTCGGGAAGCAGAGTCACCTGCGCCCAGGCTGCCACCGACCGAAGATCGACGCGATGATCGACCGGTTCGCGGCGACTCGCCCAAAGCGGCAGCCCCACCGAGCGGGCCAGCGAAGGCGTCCCAGGTGCCCCCTGGTGGTGCCACGCGGAACCCACCCCCCACCCTCATCTCCTCCGGAAATGCGGCTCCTGCCCTCATTGGCGACTTCGAGGTACTCCGCCGGTTGGGCCATGGCGGTTTTGGCGATGTCTATCTCGCCCGCGACTCCACGTTGCGGCGACTGGTGGCCATCAAGGTCCCCAACGAGAGGGCCCTGCGGCGGATGGGGGAAACGTGGATCCGCGAGGCCCGTATCGCCGCCCAGCTGGATCATCCCCACATCGTGACCGTCTACCACGTGGGAAGCGCGCCGGAGTTTCCCGCGTTCATCGTCACGAGATACATCGACGGCATCACGCTGGCCGAGCGGATGGCCCAGTCCCCGGTCCCGCTCGCCGAAGCGGTCGAACTGGTCGTCACCGTCGCCGAGGCTCTCGATTACGCCCACCGCGCCCTTCCCGGACTGGTGCACCGCGACATCAAGCCGAGCAACCTGTTGCTGAATCACCAGGGGCGAGTGCACGTCGCCGATTTTGGCCTGGCCATCCAGGAGGCCGACGACCCGCTCGAGTTGGGCGTGGCTGGCACGCCTCCCTACATGAGTCCCGAGCAGATTCGGGGGGAAGAACACCGCATCGATCGCCGCTCGGATATCTACTCCCTCGGGGTCGTGCTGTACGAACTGCTCACAGGTCGCCGCCCGTTTCGCGCCAAGGAACGTGTCGAACTCGAGTATGAAATCACCCGGCAAGACCCCAAGCCTCCCCGCCGGCTGAATTCGCGGATCCCCCAGGAACTGGAACGGATCTGCCTCAAGGCGTTGGCCAAACTCGTTTCCGAACGGTATTCGACAGCGCGGGAACTGGCCGAAGATCTCAGGGCGTTCCAGGCCTCCCATCCGACCGAATGCCGAACGGAGGAGGACACACCCAATCCCCCGGCTCATCCCGCCACCCCCCCCACCCCGGTCACCCCGATCCCCCCCGGGGGAGTGACCCCACCCTCCTCGCAGACCCCCGGATCGACCCCCTCCGACCGCGCTCCATCCCGTTCGCCCCCCATCGTTCCCAAGGGGCTGCGGGCGTTCGACGCCGGGGATGCCGGGTTCTTCCTCCAGATGCTCCCCGGCCCCCGCGACCGCGACGGGTTGCCCGACAGCCTCCGCTTCTGGAAGCGGCGGATTGAACAGTCCGATGATCAACCCCCGTTTCTCGTGGGGGTGCTGACGGGGCCCTCGGGCTGCGGCAAATCATCGTTCATCCGGGCCGGGCTGATCCCCCTGCTGGGACGCGAGGTCCTCCCAATCTATCTCGAGGCCACCGCCGATCGGACCGAACGCCAACTGCGCGCCACCCTGCAGCGCCAGTTGCCCCGCCTCGAACAGCTGACCAGCCTGCCGCAGCTGCTCGGCGCGATCAGTCGCGGCGAAGCTGGCCTGGGACAGCGGAAGCTGCTGCTGGTCATCGATCAGTTCGAACAGTGGCTGCAGGCCCACGAGGGCGAAGAGCAGGATCTGCTCGCCTCCGCCCTCCGCCAGTGCGATGGAGAACGCCTGCAGGCCCTGCTGCTGGTGCGCGACGATTTCTCGCTGGGGGTCCACCGCTTTCTTCGCTGGCTCGACATCTCGCTCGTGCAGGGCTGGAACCATGCCGTGCTCGATCGCTTTGGGCTGGACCACGCCCGGCAAGTGTTGACCGCGTTTGGCACCGCCTTCGGCAAACTCCCCGCCGAACCATCCGACTTCACCGTGTCGCAGCGCGAATTCGTCACGCGGGCCACCGAGGGGCTGGCCGAGCGGCACCTCGTCGCCCCCGTTCGCCTGGCACTGTTCGCCGAGATGTTCCGCAACCGTCCCTGGACCCCGGAGGCGCTGATTGGCGTGGGGGGAGCCGAGGGGGTGGGGCGAGTCTTCCTCGATGAAACGTTCCGCTCGGATGGGGCACCGCCCCAGTATCGCCTGCATGCCCCAGCCGCCCAGCGGGTCCTGGCGGCGTTGCTGCCCGAGGTGGGGAGCGAGATCAAGGGGCATCGTCAGCCCCTGTCGAAGCTGATCGAGGTGGCGGGCTATACGCATCGCCCCGACGATGCCGAAGAACTGCTGCGGGTGCTCGACACCGATCTGCATCTGATCAGCCCGGTGGTGGATTCGATCGCCAGCGTGGAGGGGCCTGCGTCGGCGCGGCCGGGTGGCCCAGTCACAGAGGGGGTGGCCGAGGGACGGGCCGAGGGACGGGCCGGGGGACCGGCCGCGGGGGGCCCGGCGGAAACGCACTATCACCTGACGCACGACTACCTGGTTCCCAGCCTGCGCAAGTGGATTGAATCGACCGTGGGAGAGACGCCAGCCGGTCGCGCGCGGCTGTTGCTCCGCGAGCAGAGCCGGCTCTGGAACGACCGCCCCCGCAACCGGTATCTCCCCACGCTGGGCGAATACGCGCAACTGCTGCGGTGGACCTCGGCGAAAGACCGCACCGAGCCCGAGCGAAAGATGCTGGCACGGGCGACCCGCGTGCATGGTCAACGCCTGGGGATGGCCGCGCTGGTGCTGCTGCTGGCGCTGCTCGCGGGACTCTGGTTCCAGGCCCGCAGCCAGGCCAGCTCGCAGGTCGAGCAACTGGCCACTTCCCAGCCCGCGGAGTGGAACCGCCTGGTCGCCCAGTTGAACCAGTCGCGGGGACGCTCGACGGCGCGTGACCTGGTGAACGCGCACCTGCGGACGGTCACGAATCCCACCGACGCCGTGCCACTGAGGCTGGCCCAGCTGCAATTGGCCCCCGATCAAGCCGACCTTTCGGCCCTGCACGAGGTGCTGTTGTCGGGCCCCCTCGATCAGTTCCTGCCCGTGCGGGAACAACTGCGGCCGCAGGCAGTCGCGGTGGTGCCGCCGCTGTGGACCGCCTTGCGGGATGAGTCCCTGGACGGCCCCCGGCGGCTGCGGGCGGCGATGGCGCTGGCAGGCCTGGATGCGGCCGCGATGGAGGCCGGGGTGACCGACCAGTCGCCCACCGCCCCCACCTGGACTCCTGCCGACGTGGCGTTTGTCACCGAACAACTGGTCACTTCGAATGTTGAAACACAGCCGGTGCTGCGGGAGGCGTTGCGGCCGATCCACGCGTTGTTGGACGCCGACCTCGAGCGGCTGTTCGTCACCGAGACCGCCTCGCCACTCGTCCGCCTCGCCGCCGCCCACGCGGTTGCCGATTTCAGTCACTCCGATGTGAACCGCATGGTTCGGCTGTTAAACCGGGCCAACCCCGAGCAATACGCGATTCTCTACGCCAGGCTCCCGGACGAACTGGCGGATGCCACCCTGGCCGACCTCGCGCGGCTGGCGGCGACTCCGCCACCAAGGACCCTGGGGTGTGCCGAGCGGCTCCACTGGGGACGACAACGGGCCAACGCGGCGGTGACCCTGCTGCGTCGCGGTCAGGTCCGCGGTGCCCTGCGCGCCCTCGAGGTGACCGATGACCCCGAAGCCCTCACCCAGTTCATCTTCCGCTGTCGGTCCGAAGGCGTGGTGCTGGAGCAACTGCTCGCCTGCCTCGACGAGGTGGCGACCGCGGGGAACGACCGTTACGCCCCCCCGGCACGGTACGCGGTGTTGCTGGCACTGGGGGAGTTCCCCCTGGCGCAGGTCCCCCAGGAGCGGGTGGGTGCGCTGGTTGACCAGTTGGGGGCCTGGTATGCGGGCGATCCCAGCTCTTGTGTCCATGCCGCGACGGGGTGGCTGTTGCGACAGTGGGGACAACAGTCGCTGGTGGACCGGGTCGATTGGACCCCCGTCCCCTACGTGCCCGGTCGCGAATGGTTCACCGAGGTGCTCGAGGTGCGCCCCACCTTGCCCGCTGCCGAGACCAGTCCCCCCCACGACTCCCCGCCCGCCACCCGCAAATGGCCCCTCACCTTCCATGTGTCTGTCCCCGGGACCTACACCATTGGTTCGCCCCTCGATGAGCCCGACCGCAGGCCAAAAGAAGAGCATCTCCGGGAGATCCAGATCACCCACCCGTTCGCCGTGCTCGAGCGCGAACTGACCATGCAGGAACTGATCGACTTCAACCCCGAATTCGAGGCGGCCCGGCAGAGCTACCCCAGTGAACTCAGCCAGGCGGCCCATAGTGTCGATTGGTACGACGCCGTGGCGTGTGTGCGGTGGATGAGCCAGCAGGCCCAGCTGGGCGAATCGGCCCAGGCGTATCCAGACCCCAGTCGGCTCGACCCGGGCGAGTACCCCCGCGAAACCGATCCCAAACAGGATTGGGCCCCCCGCAACTGGCCTCTGCGCCTCGATCGACCGGGCTTTCGCTTGCCCACCGAGTCGGAATGGGAGGTCGCCTGCCGCGGTCCCTTCCGCACCCGTTACCCCCACGGAGGCGACCTGTCGCTGGTGGGTCGTTTTGGCTGGACGGGCGAAAACAGCCAGCGCCGTCACCACATTCCCCGCGAGTTACGCCCCACCCTCCGCGGATTGTACGACTCTCAGGGAAACGTCCTCGAATGGACGCATGACTGGTTCGCCGAGCAGCCCAGCGAGGTCATCAATCCCAGTGGTCCACTCACGGGGGACGATCGCACCCTTCGGGGAGGAAGTGGAATTCACGGTGCCATCTATTGTCGGGCAGCCAGTCGCTACGGTTCGAGCCCCGCCGATGCTTCCTACCTGACTGGCCTGCGACCAGCCCGCAGCCTGGTCCCCATGCCACCCGACCGCGAATGACGCGCAGCCGGTCGCACGACATGCACCCCCGGCGCACGCGACGGCGGGCAGAACCTCGCTGACCCCACTCAGCCGCACTGGGGCCACTCTCCCCCAGCTTCCGCAGTCCAGGCCAACCGCCCGCGCGGCCCGTGCAGAGCGCCTGGTGGGCAGCTCGGAATGTCGGTGACTGTCGTGGCGTTCACCCCCGCGCGTTCCGTCCCCCCCAAGGGCTGGCGACACGCTCAAGCTCCGCCAGATTTCCGCCAATTCAGGCCGCTCAGCGAAACAGCACCATCCCGCGTTCGGTCCGCACCCCGGCGGCCCCGGCTCCCGGGCTGGCCACCTGCCCTGCCGAACCGACCGGCCGAAAGCCGCGATCATACGCCTGCCAGTGCAGCGCCCCCTCCTTCTTCCAGACCAGCAACTGTGAGCCGTCGGGACCGGGCAGCCCCAGCACTCCGGTCCGCATCCCCGTCTTCCCCCCAGTCGCGGTTTCCATGCGGGCGGTCGGTTCCCCGTCGGCATTCAGCCGGGTGAAATGCAACTCTCCCCGCGTGGGCCAGGCCGCCAGGTAGCCCTCTCCGTCGGCGACCAGGGAGTAGTAGGTCATCGGGCAGGCATCGACCCGCCACCCCTTGCGACTGACCGCCCGACGGGTCACCCGCTCGCCCGCCTGGTCCCACAGCACCACGTGCATGTCGCGGTCATTGTTCGTCTCTTCGCGATACAGCACCGCCAGCCGCCCGTCGCTCCCATAGGTCGCGCTGGTGGTGCAGCAGTTGCACGGATCGGCGGTCGGGTCGAACTCCACGATCGGACCAAACGTGTCGCCTCCATCGGTCGAGACATTGGCATACAACCGGTCTGCCATCCACGTCGCCGTCACCCGGCCCTCGGGGCTCACCGCCAGCGCAAACCCCTCGCTGGGGCGGGTGTTGATGTTGCGGAGCGGCTCGAACTGGTCGGCGGCGGCCGGTCGGCGGGTGTAATGCAGCCCCCACTCACTGTGCGGTCGCTTCAGCTTCCAGGCGTTGGTCCCGAGCGCGACATGCACGTCGCCCGCCGGGCTGACGGCGACATCCCAGACCTCGAACTCCAGCCCGGCAGGAGACTCCCCGCCGGTGACAATCGCCGTCGGTGCCGACCAGGTCTCGCCCCCGTCCCGCGACTGGCAATACCGCGGCCCGGTCGGCGAGTGAGCGACCAGGTGGATTACCCCCCGGGCATCGACCCGCGCCACCTGCGGCGGCAATCCGCCGGGGGTCGCCACCACCCGCGGCTCCTCCGCCCCAGCCGGGTGACCGAGTGCCAGTACCAGTGCCAGTGGCAGTGCCAGTGGCAGGACGATGCCGCAGAACGCGCCAGTCCAGCCCCGCGCCACGCCTGGCCTCGAGGCCCAGCCCGCGACTTCGCTCCACGCTCGAACAGGCAGCTCACAGTTCATGGCCATCGAAACTCACGCACGAGAGAGGAGAACGTGGGAGAGCCAACCTGTCGGCCCAACGCGCTCATCCTGATCTGTCACAGGGCGAATGTAAATCGGGTGGCCCGATCGAATCGCCCACCCGGTCCGCTCGAATTCGACGCAGGCAGGATCGCACCCAGGACCGCTGCCGGAACTTTCTCTCGCGTGAATGGGGTTGCTTTTTCGCCATGGCGCGCCATCTGGAACGAAAATCCGAGCTCTTTTCCAGATGCGCACCGCCTGCTCTTCGTGATCTCGGGCGGTCGCCTGATAATCACCTGTGTTGAGTCTGTTCCTCACCCACACGGGGCCCCAACGTCGCGAGACGCCGGGCTGTTTTATGAGCGACCTCCCTCCCCCCGGCACGGGCCCCTTCCGCCCCAGCCACACTTCCGCCGACCCCCTCAGTGAAACCTGGGGCGAGTGGGTCGACTCCCGCGAGGCGCGGTTCTCGACCGAGTTCCCCGCGGTCGGGCCAGCCACCACGGTCGACGATCGGCTCGACGGCCGCTGTCGGCCCCTGTACGAGAGCGAAGTCGATCTCGCCCGCATGCGGCACGCCGCCCGCCGACTGGCGCTGGCCACTCCCGTCACCGCGGGGGCGTTTGACGCACTTGCCAACTACACCTTCGGCCCGGGCTTTACCCTGCAGGTGCTTGAGACCGGGGCGGGTCGCCGGGCCCGCGACTGGGCGGCCCGCGTGCTCGAACAGTTCATCGACGACATCGACCTCGCCGGGGTGATCGATCGCGAACTCCACCTCCGCAGTCGGGAAGATGGCGAAGCGTTTCTGCACCTCAAGGTCCGACACCACGGGAGGCTGGGACTGCGGTTCCTCGAACCCGAGCAGGTGACCGAACCCGCCGACCCCCGCCCCCTGGAAGACTGGCTGCAGATCGGCGGCGAATTCGTCTCGAGCTGGTCGTTCGGAGTGCACACGCGGGCCGACGACCCGACCGAACCTCTCGGGTACCACGTGGTCCACGACACCCAGGGGCGGGACTGGTCGTACCTCCCCGCGACCGAGGTGGAACACATCAGGCGGAATGTTCCCCGCAACGCCAAGCGCGGCGTCTCCGACCTGCTGGCCATCCAGGGCGACCTCGAGCGCGAGGCGCGACTTCGGCGGAACACTGCGGAAGGAGCGGCGTTGCAGGCGGCGATCGCGTGGATTCTGCAACCTTCGTCCCGAGACAGCCTCGTGGGTGGACTCCCCGCCGCCGAGATGCCCCGCACGGTCATCAGCCCGCACGCCACCGGCACGCGTTACGAACCGGTCAAGCGCTATCCCCCCGGGACCATTCTCCGCCCCTCGGCGGGACTCGAGTACAAACCGGGCCCCCTGGGGGCCGAGCGGATGCCACACTTTCTGCAGGTGATGCAGGCCCTGCTCCGCTCCATTGGCCTGCGGTGGAACATGCCCGAGTACCTCATCTCGGGCGATGCGTCGAACGCCAACTACGCCAGCACCCTGGTCGCCGAAGCACCGTTCGTGAAGGCCCGGGAAGCCGACCAGCAGTTCTACCGCCGGCACGTGCAGTCGCTGTTGTGGAAGGCCCTCCAGCTGGCCTGGCACGCCGGTCTCGAACAACCTCCCCACCGCGACTGGCCCCAATTGCTGCGGGGACTCGAACTGCGGGTCGAACTTCCGGCGGTCGCCTCGCGGGACCCGCTCGCACTGGCGCAGACACAAGCGCTGCAACTGTCTGCAGGCTGGCTGTCGAAACGCACCGCCGCCGCCCAGGCCGGGTTCGACTACGACCTCGAACAACGCCACCTCGCCCACGAGCGTGCCGGGCCTGAGGGCGAATCGGAATCATCCACGGCGGGCAGAGAGGCGTCGCCCCCTGCTGCGTCCGCCATCGCGACCGAACAGGCCTGGCCCGCTGGCGGTGGTGCCGGTGCGGCTCAGGTGGCGAACACGCACCACCCCGGCACGGGCTGAACGCCCCGCCGAGGTCGCGCG
This sequence comes from uncultured Planctomycetaceae bacterium, assembly GCA_903898975.1. GTDB lineage: Bacteria > Planctomycetota > Planctomycetia > Planctomycetales > Planctomycetaceae > UBA10511. Next base: position 4,194 of record CAIUHT010000502.1, on the reverse strand, counting down.
CCCAAGTCGCGCGGCCAATCTCCGGTGAGAGAGCGGTCTTCCGCCCACCCACCCCGATCAAGGCCGGGACAGCGCCAGCCCGAAAGTGTTCCGTGCGCTCCCGCTGTTGCGAATGACTCGCGGACGGTGCGGGGTGCGCCGAGTGTGTCCGTCCGTTGTGTCCGTTATTGCCGGCCCGGCCCTGGGGCCGCGTCGATCCCTTCAGCCCGCATGGGGCGCGGCTGGCCTGTCCTGTTGATCCTGTTGCCTGGTTGCGAGGAGTCTGAACCATGTCGGCCGACACGTTGGCAGCGTTGTGTGAAACCACCTTCAGTGAATCTCCGCAGGTTGACCGCGAGGCGGGGGTCATTCGCGGGGTCAAGATCCTGGGCAAGACCAGCCGCAACCACCGGGTCTATTCCCCCGATGCACTGGCCCAGGCGGCCCAGCTGTACGAGGGACTGGCGGTGAATGTCGATCATCCCCGGGAGCGCACTCCCGCGACCCCCCGGCAAGTCGCCGACGGGCTGGGGTGGCTGGCAGGAGTCCATGTGACCGACGAAGGAGTCTATGGTGACCTGCACTTTCTGCGGACACATCCGCAGGCGGCGATGCTGGCCGAGGCCGCCGAGCGAAACCCGCGCCGGTTCGGACTGTCGCACAACGCCGAGGGGCGGTTGGTCCGCCGGGAAGGACGCTGGGTGGTCGAATCGGTCGCCCGCGTGCACTCGGTCGACGTGGTGCAGAACCCGGCGACCAACCAGGGACTGTTCGAGAGCTGCGACGACGCGGCCCCGCAGACCCTGCGGGACCTGTGCGTGCAGGCCGGCTGCGCGACGCTCCTGGAGCATCCGGTGCTGAACCCGCTGGGCGATCTGGCGGTGCTGGCTGGCGAACCCGTGGGGACCGCGTCGGCCCCGCGCTCCCTGGCCGAAGTCGCCACCAGCGGCTGTGTCGACAGTGGTGGAGCGGAGGCCAGCGACCGCTTGCCAGCCACTGCTTCAGCGACCACGGCGGACGTGTTGGCCACGTTGCTGCCCGCGTTGGCCCACCGACGCGGCCAACCGTCCGCCCTCGACTGGAGCGAAGTGTTTCAGCATCTCGCCGAGTCCCTGCGCAGGCCCGGCGAGCGACCGGCCGCGTCTCCTCAGCGAGTAACCGGGACGACGACGCTGGCCGGGTTGTCTGATCAGGCAGTCGTCACTGTGGCTGACGCTGTCATTGGCGATGTGCCTGGCAACGCCCATATCAATCTGGCGGAGGCCCGGGGGTTGGCGGTCGCCGGGGCAGCGGCCGCCGACCCCGGGCCGGTGGCGGCACTGGCCGCCCGCCTGTCGCGGCTCGAGACCGAAGTGCATTGCCGGGGGCTGCTGGAGCAGGCAGGCCGGGCGAGCGACCCCGAGCGGTTGGCGGCGCTGGTCGCCCTGCCCGATGACCCGGCCCGGCGGGCCCTGCTGGAAAGCTGGCCGCCGCGTGACGGAGCCCGCGGCCGGCCACTCAATTCGCCCCCGCGTTACGCCCCCGAGCCACTCCGGCTGCCAGCGGACGTCCAGGGCTTTCTCGCAGCACTGCGGTAGCCCTCGCCTTGCACCACGGTCCACACGGTGCCCCGACACCGCGCGGGCCGCGGGGAGAAAAGTTCACAGGACGACGCTGGTGGAATGGGCCCAGCCCAGGAAACGCGACGACACGATTGAAGCGACAAGGGCGCGGCGACAAGGGCGCGGCGGCAAGGGCTGCGCGAGGGGCAGCGTAACAGGCTGGATAAACAGTTCGAAGAGTTGTTGCTCGGGCGGGTGGACCGGCCGGGTGGAGTGGTTGGTGGAACCGGGGTCTGCTGTTCGAAAGGAACGGAACGATGAAGGTGCTGGAGTTGTCGCAAGAGCTGCGTGAGCGGCGGATGTGTGGGTTTTTCGACGAGGTCGAATGGTTTGTGTCGCCACATCGATGGACGGCACTCGCGGCGGATGCGGGGTCCTCGGTCGCCGCCCAGCCCACGGGGGTGGGCGGGATTGTCGCCGTGGCGACCGGCGCGGTCGACAACAACGAGGCGGCGCTGGCCACCACGCATCGCCTGTTCCGCCCCGCCGACGATCGCCCGCTGCTGGGCGAGGCGCGGGTGCAGTTCACCGATGGGGCGGTGGCGTCGGCGAACGTGTTTGTCGGGCTCGCCGACGTGCTGGGGACTGCCGACCTGCTGCTCGACAACGGCGCCGGGCTGAAAGCCGGGGTGCACGCGCTCGGCTTCGCCAAGTACGAAGGGGACGCGACGTGGCGGTGCGTGGCGGCCCGCCCGGGTGCGGTGCAGTCGACAGTGGGGCAGGCCCCCGCCGGTGGTGGAACGTGGCAGACCCTGCGGGTCGAACTGCAACCGGTCGACCCCACGCTCGCCGAGGTCACCTTCTACTGCGACGACCAGCCAGTGCGGGATGCCGTGGGGCAGCCCGTGAAGCTGGTGGTTTCGCTCGCCGGGTTTGTGGCGCTGCAGGCGGGGGCGGCGGTCAAGGCGGGGACTGCAGCGGGCGAGACCCTGCTGCTCGACTACTTCGCCGTCAGCCAGGTGCGGTAACCCCCCCGGCCCAGGTCCGGACCGCGCCCGGCGGGCTGCCGGGGGCGGGTGTGTGCTGGTTCTCTCTCCCTGTTTTCAGAAAGTGGTGCGTTCATGATCAACACGATTCAACTTCGCCGCTTGCACGAGGCGGCGGTGCGGGACAACTGTCCGCACAAGTTCTACGACGATTTCGGCACAGCGGTGCGGTCGGGTCAGCTCGGGCTGGCCGACTTCTCGATCCGCGAACTCTTCGAGCAGTTCCTCCCCCACGGTCGCGAACTGGTCGACAGCTGGAACCCCCGCCGGGGAGGCGAAGGGCCCACCCTGGGCCTGCTCGAAGAGGCGGGGGGAGTGACCACCGGGGCGTTCTCCCGCATCAGCGGGCAACTGATCCACTCGGCGGTGCTCGAGGCGTTCCGCTCGGAGGCGTTTGTCTTCACCCCGCTGTTCAAGACCATCCCCACGCAGTTCAACGGCGAACGGATCGCCGGAATCTCGCGCCTGGGCGATGAAGCCGAGGTGGTGGGCGAAGGGCGCCCCTACCCGCAGGCGGGAGTCGCCGAAGACTACATCGAGACGCCCGCGACAACCAAGCGAGGCCTGATTGTGGGGCTGACCCGCGAGGCGGTCTTCTTCGACCGCACGGGGGTGCTGGTGCAGCGGACCGCCGAGGTCGGGCACTACCTGGGGGTCAACAAGGAAAAGCGGATCATCGACTGCCTGCTCGATGAGAACACGACCGCGCATCGCTACCGCTGGAAAGGGACGGTGCACGGGACCTACCAGCCTTCGGCACCATGGGTCAACGTGACCACGGGGAACGCGCTGGCCGACTGGAACAGTCTCGACAAGGCCGAGCAGACCATGGCGGCCCTGGTCGACCCGTACACCAACGAGCCGATTCTGACCGACCCCCGGCACCTGGTGGTGTCGCGGAACCTGCTCTACACGGCACGGCGGATTGTGAACGCGACGGAGATTCGGGTCACGACGCCGGGGTTCGCGACGCAGGGAAGCCCCACCGAGACGGCAGGGGTCAATCCCGTGACGGGCTATCAAGTGCTCACGAGCAACCTGCTCTCGAGCCGGATGGCCAATCGGGGCCAGTGGTACATCGGCGATCTGACCAAGGCGTTCGCCTACATGGAGAACTGGCCTCTCTCGGTGGTGCAGGCCCCCGCGAACAGCGAGGTCGAGTTCACGCAAGACGTGGTGCTGCGCTGGAAGGCGAGCGAACGGGGAGCCGCCGCCACCCTCGAACCGCGGTACATGCAGAAGAACGTGCCGTAGCCACACCGCCGGCTCACGGGCAGGGAAGGCTGTTCTCCCGGACGCAGGCGGTGCTCAACCACACCGCCCCGCCCGGGGGGCAGTCCCTGGCCCCAGCACTGGGCGGCACTGGTCGCCTCGGCACTGGTCGCCTCGGCACTGGTCGCCTCGGCACTGGTCGCCTCGGCGCTCGTCTGCCTGGCACTCGTCTGCCTGGCACTCGTCTCGTCGGAACTGGTTAGCTCTCCACCCGTCTGTGCGCTCCTTCTCTACACGCCACTCCGCTCTGCTCCACTGGTCTTCTCTGCTTGGGCGATGGTCCCTGTCATGTTGCATCCGCTGCTGTTGCGTCGTGAGGCGATTCTGAACGAACTGGCTCAACTGGTGCCCCAGGC
>CAIUHT010000501.1 GCA_903898975.1 uncultured Planctomycetaceae bacterium | reverse complement strand
TGGTGAAAAACCGCTGCAAAACAGCCGTTGCCAGCGTAGTCGCCGGAGATGAGCGAGCCTGGAAGATGTGCGTGCTGGTGGGGCGACTCGCGCCCTGGTCCCGATGGTGGCCCTTCGCCGCAGGGATTCGTCCAGCGGCGTTCGAAGCGGCCTAATAGTGGGGAGGGCGTTCGGCCTGGGGGTCGCGGGTTTCTTCTTCCAGGGCGATTTGGCTGAGCCGGTCGTCGACCCGGGTCACCAGCTGCCTGAGGCGATCGATCTGGCGATTCTGCTCCAGAATGACTCCGTTGAGCGTTTCGAGATCGTGCTGCAGGTGCAGACAGAGGCTCTCGAGGGCGATCAGGCGAGCTTCAAGCGGTTTGGCGTCGGCCATCGGGCGGGATCAACAAGCAAGGAACTGTGCGGGGTTAACCCTGGGCCAATTCGCGACGCAACTGGGCGAGTTCCGCCTCGATGTCGTGGCGGTCGGAGTGGTGCAGCGAGCCGGAAGTGACGGGGACAAAGTCGGGAGTGTCGGCGGTCTTGGCGGGGCGGCCCGCCTGGAGATCTTGCCTCACCCGCAACGCCTCGGCGAGCCGCGCTTCGACCGCTCGCCAGACCTTGGAAAGGTGTTCGTATGTAGATTTCGCCGATTCCAGCTGCTGCTGCAGACCCTCGACCAGGTTCGAGAGTTCCCGGCGGCGGATGATCGCCTGCCGGGCGGCGTCTTCATTGTTCGCCGCGACCGCATCGCGGGCCGCCTGGACCCAATGTTCGGTCTGGGCTGAGCGTTCGAACAGTTCTTCGGCCAGCTTCCGCTGGTTTTTGTCGGCGGTCTGCACGCTGCGGCGGGCCCCTGCGACCCCCTCTTCAATCTCGGCGATAATGAGCTCGATTGCCGCCAGTCGATCGGGGGTCCCTTCGATCAGGTCGGAAATGCTGAGGCTGACGATATCGCTGAGCCGGCTGTAGAAGCTCATGGGGGCGATCCTTGCAAGGGCAGTGGGGGGAACAGGTTGAAAACGGAAATCGGGGACGATTGGATCATTCCAAGACGCCCCGATGGATCAGTTTTTCGCGCAACTTCTCGCGGGCCAGCCTCAGCCGGCTCTTGGTCGTCGCGACGTTGGTCTCCAGGATCTCGGCGACCTCGGGGAGGCTGAGGCCTAGAAAATGGTGCAGGCAGAAGGTGAGACGCTGGTCTTCAGGGAACTCGGCGAGCCACTCATCGACCAGGCGGTGGATCTCGCGCTGGTCGGCCTTCTGGAGGGGAGAGTCAAGTTCTTCGGCCAGTCCCAGCAACGGGCTCTCCTGCTCGGGGCCCGGGTCGACCGCCCGGACCAGGGCATCGGAGGAGCGCCGGCGAAAATTGTCGATGAGCAGATTGCGGGCCATGCGAAACATCCAGCCCCGAAATCGCCCGGTGGGAAGATAGTCCCAGGCCTGATCGAAGACCTTGAGCAGGGTTTCTTGAGTCAGGTCTTCCGAGAGCTGACGGTCGCCAGTCTTGGCCAGAAAAAATCGAAACAGGGCCCCCTGGTGCCGGGCCACGAGCTGCTCAAAGGCACGCTGGTCTCCTTCCTGCAGGCGGACCATCAGCGGGTCAT
>CAIUHT010000500.1 GCA_903898975.1 uncultured Planctomycetaceae bacterium | reverse complement strand
TGATGGGGGTGATGGGGATGTGGCGCTTCGGGGCCCCAAGCTGCTGTAATGTGGGGTTCTGTCGGTGCTCTGGGTGATAGGGGCGATGAGGGTGTGGTGCTTGAGGGTGCCAAACTGTTGCGGCCAGCAGTGGGGGGCCCAGTGCCTCTTTGAACGAAGTGGGGCGATCGGGCGGGGGGCCGCAAGGCGTGGGAGGGGGCCGCCTGCCGGGGGGGAACTGCGCTTTTCCGGGAAGGGGAGGGTGGTCGGCGCAGGGGGGTGAGACTTTCGCGGAGGGTGCTTTCCGGGCATAATGACACCGTCCGAAGCATGGACTGGTCCCGAGGACCGGAGCCCCCTTGCGACGGTTCCGAGCCAGCATCGCGACCCGGTCTGGTGCGATCATCCCAGACGGAAGTCTGTAACCCCCCGTCCCGGCACGTCTCCCGGGGCCGGGGTTTTGTTTTGCGGAGTACACGAGATGGAACGGATCCCGACGACACGCGAGGGCTACGACAAGCTGCGCGAAGAGATCAAGCAACTCGAAGATGTCGAGATGCCCAAGATCGCCGAAAAGATCGCCGACGCCCGCGCCGAGGGGGACCTCAGCGAAAACGCGGAATACCACGGGCAGCGCGAAGCCCAGGGGCTGCTCCAGGCACGCATCAATCGCCTCAAGGCGAAGCTGACCGCCTCTTACATCGTCGACCCCAAAGACCTCCCCAAGGGGGTCGCCGTCTTTGGTTCGGTGGTCACGGTCCGCGATCTCGTCAGTCGTGCCGAAGACAAATACCAGTTCGTCGGCCCCGGGGAAGAAGACTACAGCGGCGAAGTGATGAAGATCTTGACCAGCAGCCCGCTGGCCAAGGCGATGCTGGGGAAGAAGCCCGGCGACCAGGTCGAAGTCCCGCTTCCCAAGGGGATGCGGAAGATGGAGATCGTGGCCATCGACGACGCCGGGTGACGCCACACCGGTGGAAGCCACACCGGGCGAAACCAGCGTCCGCGTCCCGCCACACAGCCGACCGCCGGCCGCTCACCGGCGACCCGGCTGACCACTCAACCCGTATCAATCCCTTCGGCCACCGACTTTCCAGCCCCTGGGAACTGGCGGCGCCGGCCCTCGGAAGAACAGCCTCGGCAACGCTCCTCCCGGGGTCGTTTGCCCGCTCGACACCCCTCGGCAGAGAATGCCCCCAGCCACGACGCTCACCCGGTGAGGCCCCTCGGGGAACAACGGAGGTCGCGTGTGCGTTAGAAAAAATCCGTGCGGGGGCGGAGTGCGTAAGCGTTCTACTTCCACCACCAGGTCAGGGACACGCCGGCTGGTTCCTCCACAGACGCAAGGTTGCCACAGCATGATTCGACGACTGCCAGGTCTCGCGACAGTCTGCCTCAGCGTGCTCGCCCTCTCCCTCGGGGGGCTCGCTGCGTCTCCGGTGCGGGGGGACGACTGGCTCGAATTCCGGGGCCCAACCGGCCAGGGGCACGCCTCCCAGACCGGGCTCCCCGTCCAGTGGAGCGAACAAGACAACGTCGCCTGGAAACAGGAACTGCCCGGCAAGGGCTGGTCTTCACCCATCATTCGACAGGGGAAGGTTTACCTCACATCGGCGGTCCCCGTGGGCGAGGCAGATCTCCCCGCCCAGTCGCTGCGGGCCCTCTGCCTCGATGCCGGGTCTGGCCAGATCGAATGGAACGTTGAACTCTTCGAACAGCCCGCGGGCATCAAGGTGCACGGCAAGAACAGCCACGCCAGCAGCACCCCCATTTGCGACGGACGGCGGCTCTACGTTCACTTCGGCACCCATGGAACCGCCTGCCTCGAACTCGATGGCACCGTGGTCTGGCGGAACACCGGGCTGAAGTACGCCCCCGTCCACGGCAATGGCGGCTCTCCGGTGCTGCATGGCGAACTGGTCATTGTGAACTGCGACGGTGCCGACACGCAGTTCGTGGCGGGACTCGACCGCGGGACGGGTGAGATCCGCTGGAAGCACGAACGCGGGCTGACCCCCAAGAAGGGCTTCGCCTTCTGCACACCGCTGCTGGTGGAGGTCGAGGGGGCGACCCAGTTGATCAGCCCCGGAGCCGACGGCGTCTGCGGCCTGAACCCCACCACGGGCGAAGAACTCTGGCGCGTGCGGTATGCCGGGGGCTACTCGGTGGTGCCCCGACCCGTCGCTGGAAACGGGATGGTCTACGTCTGCACCGGCTACGACGCCCCGACCCTGCTGGCGATCCGGCTGGCGGGGGCCCAGGGAGATGTCACCGACACCCACGTCGCGTGGAAGCAGTCGAAGCGGGTGCCCCTCAACCCCTCCCCCCTCCTGGTTGGTGGCGAACTCTACCTGGTCAGCGACGATGGGATCATGTCGTGCCTCGATGCCCAGTCGGGCGAGTCGAAGTGGCAGCAGCGACTGGGGGGGGCGTACTCGGCCTCGCTGACGTTCGCCAACGGCAAGATCTACGCCCAGAGCGAGCAGGGCGAGACCATTGTGGTTGAGCCCGCCAGTGAGTTCCGCGAAGTCTCCCGCAGCCAGATTGGCGACAAGACGTTCGCCAGTTATGCCATCGCCGGTCAGGCCATCTACCTGCGGACCGAGCGGGCCCTGTTTCGCCTGCAACAGGGTGCGGGGAAGTCGGCGACCGACAAGTAGCCGTTTCACTGGCCGACATCGCTTGGTTGCCCCCCGGGAAAAGTAGAGTTTCAATCTTAAGAGAGCACACCGGACACGCGGCAGGTCCGTTTCGGCGGTCTGGACTGTCAGACTGCTACGTCCCATCTCGATCTTCTTGACCTTGTGACTTGTTGGCCTTCTGAGTTTTGATGCGAGGAGTTTCCGGCATGCCCATTCCGGTCGAGTGTTCATTCTGTTTCGAAAACTACCAGGTGCTCGACAAGCTGGCCGGCCGGACCATCAAGTGCCGGGCGTGTGGCAACGCCCTCGATGTCCCCCGGCGGGCGGCGGGCAGCACGTCGGCCAGTGCGGGATCGACCGAGCCAGCCCCGGCCCGCAAGGCGCCGACCGGAACGAAGCCTCCGGCGAAACGGGCAGCGGCCCGTCGCGACGAGGACGAATTCGAAGAAGAACTCGAGGCGCAGCCCGAGCGGCGGCGGCGGGCTGGCGCGAAGTCGGGCGGTCTCCCCACCTGGTTGCTCCCGGTCGGGATTGGCGTCGGGGTGTTGGGGCTGCTGGCCCTCTGCGGGGGCCTGACCCTCTCGTACTTCAATCGGGGCCCGGTTCCCGTCGCTGGCGGCCCCGGAGGGCAGCTGCCACCAAATCTTCCGGTCCCGCCCAACGCCGGACGGCCAGGTGTCGGGCCGACGGGCTTCAGCCCCCCTCCCCCCGTTCCAGCCAACGTGGGGCAGAATAATCAGAACAACCTCGGCGCCAATTTCCCGCCTCCCCAGCTGGGAGCCCCCAATCTTGGGGGACCTCCCGTTGGCAACGGTTCCGGCGATCCCGCCGTCGAAGAGTCGATGAAGAAGTCCCTGGAAGTGATGAAGCGACTTGCCGAGAAAGAAGGCGCGGGGAATCCTGTCGCCGGTCCACCGGGAGGGGCAGCGGCGGGCGCGGGCCAGCCCCCCATGGCGGGGAAACGCAATGGGTTCGAACCCCCACCGCAGGTTGCCGGTGGAGCCGCCCCCGCCGACTGGCGGGTCCAACCCGATCCGTTGCCCGCCGCCGACGCCGAGGGAGACCCCAGGCTGGCCCCCTACGCCTTGCCCCCGGGGGACAACCGGTCAATCGTCTTTCCCGACGGGTCGAGTCGCTACGCCGCGCTCGGTGGGGGGAATTTCAGCGAGATGGCGTGGGAAGTCCGGGAGATTCGAACCGGGCGCAAAGTCGGCACAGTCTCGGAGGCCAAGCTGCGGTGCGAACATTGGGCCCTCTCTCCCGACGGCAAGTACCTCGCGGGTTCGCAGACCAGTCCGCAGCAGGTGATTGTCTGGGAGGTGAAGACCGGCAAGCGGCTGGGTCAGTTGCCCCAGGAGGGCAACTTCGTGCGCGAAGTGCTGTTCGCCGGTCCGCAAAAGCTGCTGGTCGTTTCACTGCAGGGCACGGTCAAGGTGTTCGAATTGCCGACCGGTCGCGAACTCCGCGCAGTGGCCGGCACCGACCAGGGAGGGGGCGTTGACCGCGAGCGGATGGGGGTGTCCCCCGGCGGCAAGTACTTTGCGACAGCCCAGCGCAAGAGTTTCGATCACTGCACCATCGAAGTGATCGATCTCGAGACGGGGGAACTGGCGGGCCGCACGCGACTGGTCGAAATGCGACCGGGTGAGTCGTCGCGCGTCATCACCGATTTCAACGTCAAGTCGATCAGCTTCGCCCCCGATGCGACCGAACTGGCCGTCGCTTTCGATTCGTCCCAGAAGGTCGGGGTGGCGGTGGTCGATGTGGCGACCGGCCGCCAGATCGACGGCTTTGTGTGCGATCACATCGCCTGGCAGAAGGGGTTGTCTCGGCGGGAGGTCACTCCCCTGCTCGAGTGGTTCCCCGGCAAGCAGCGCTGGCTCTACCAGGGGCTGGGGCTGATCGACCGCGTGGCGGGCAAGATGGTCTGGGCCATGCCCGACGCCAACGTCGATATCCCGCACGGCATGCCGCAGGCCCGGCGGGTGTTCGACGATCAGACCGTCCTCGTGGCGGGTGTGCAGGGCAACGCCGTGGCACTGAAACCCTACGAAGTCCCCCTCGACGAAGTGGCCAAGTCGGCCGAGGTGGTCGCCGCGGGAGGCATGGCGGTCGATGCCAAGCTCCCCAAGCTGACAGCGATTTCGCTGGCCAATGCCCCCAAGCTCGAGACGACCGCCGGGGGAGCCCGGCTTGATCTCGCCCCCGACCCCAGTCCCTCGGCGACGGGCGAACTGCTCGCCCAGCCCCTCACGCTGCCGACCCGGGCGGCCCCCCTGCAGGCGGCCCGGCTCTCTTCCGCCAAGGCGGGCCGGCTGGTCACGCTGTATGGGCCCGAGTCGCGTGGCGGGAAGGCCGGAGAGGGTGAGTCGGAACTGCTGGTGATGGATCTGGCCAAGGGAAGCCAGCAGGCGCAATTCGCGCTCCCCGGCGCCTCGGACCTGCTGGGGGTCGACAACGAGGGGACGGTCGCCGCCACCCGGCTGCAGGCCAGCGAGGGGCGGGTCGACCTGTTCTCACTGACCGACGGGAGCCCGGTCTTTGCGTGGCGCCCGTACGGCGAAGAAAAGCACGAGCACGAGCAGAAAGTGCTGGCGGCGGTGGTGATCGACAAGGATCACGTGCTGACGATGTCACACTCGAACAAGCTGGTGATGTGGGACCTGCCCGGTCAGCGGGCGGTCTACCAGATCGAGCGGGCCGAGATGCCCGGGATCTCTCCCGGTCGCCGCTGGCTGACTGTCTGGAACGGCCAGGGGGTGCGGGTCTTCGACGCCCTGACAGGCCAGGTGAAGGGAGACTTGAAGCTCCCGGCGGACGAGCGGGCCGGTGCCAGCGCGGGGGCCTTCCACCCGAATGGCGAGCACCTGGCGGTCTGCGTGAATGCCTTCCCCGCCGGTCGCGTGGTGGTCTGGAACCTCAAGACCGGACAGGTCGAGCACGACTTCGTGCAGCCCGTGATCAGCCAGACGCTGCACTGGTGCGGGGAGGGGCACCTGCTGCTCGACAACACCGCGCTCGTCGATCTCAAGAATCGCATGCTGGTCTGGAACTACCAGCTACCGCTTGGGAAGGGGGTGCATATTCCCGACAGTCCCGACGGGCGGCACTGGTACCTGACTTCGTCGGGGGGTCAACAGGCGGCGGTCACCCTGGTCGCCGCCAACCTGCCCGACGCCGGGACCGAACAGAAACTCGCGGGCCGCAAACTGGCGCCCGAGTACCTGCTCCAGCCTGGCTCGAAGGTGGGGGTGCGGTTCAACTTCACCTCGACCCCGCCCAAGAAGCCGAATTTCCAGGAAGAAGTCTGGAAGGGGCTGCAGCAGTCGCTGTCGCGGGCCGGGATGGTCTATGAAGAGAAGTCCCCGCTGGTCTTCGTGCTGCACCTGGCCAGCAAGGCGACGGGGGAAAACCACGAGTTCCGCATCACCTCGTTTGGCCGAATTGGCGGACCGCGGGAGGTGACCGTCCCCGGGCAGGAGGTGGAAGTGGGGGTCGAAGTCTGGAACGGCAACCAGAAGATCTACGATTCGAAACAGAAGTACGGGAACGGGGCGTACTTCGCCTCGATCAAGGACGGAGTCTCGGTCGAAGACTACCTCAACGAGCAGATGTGGAACTCGGCGTCGAACGTGCTGCTGACCCCTCGGCTGCCACTCTATGTGCTCCCCGAAACCGCCCGCGCCGGCCTGGGCAAGTCGGAACTGACCGCAAACGGCGTCCGGTAACCAGCAGCCAGCTTGCAGGTGGCGGCAGCGCGCTGCTGTCGACAGTTGGCGGTGGGCTGCTGCGCTGGAGTCCCATACGATCGACGGCGGCTTCTCTGGCGAAGCCGCGTCTTCCGTGCGCACGCAGTCCGGTCACCGAGTGGGGGTCGAGCAGGCAGGTGCTTGTGTAGGTGCTTGTGCGCGTGCCGAGGCAGCGCGTCCGGCCACGCGCGGTCGCTGATTGCGTAGCGCGAGCTGTGGCACCACGTGTTGACCTCCACCCGGCTCAACTGCCGGAACAATGACCGCGGGAGCAGGTATCGGACAGGGTAGAGAGCAGTGGGGCAGAGAGCAGTTGGCCAGAGACCAGTGGGGCAGGACGCGGGGACCAAGTCGCGAGTGTGTGCTCTACAGGCGAGTGAAGTGGCCCCACTCTTCGCCATCCGACAAGCGTCGTGCGCCCCAGGATCCCCCCGTTTGCCGCTTATTTTTTTCGCTTTTTCAAACCCGTCCCCTGGATGGCATCGACCTCTCCCTCTGTTGTGTACTTCAAACGGAAGGCTCGCCGACACGACCAGGGAAGCTGGTTCCGCTGGAGGCCGATCGATTGCAGGATTTCTTCCAGGGAAATGCCCTGGTCGCTGCGGTTGAGTCGGCCCAACACTCGATAGACGATGGCATCACCCGACGAAATCTTGAACGTGTCAGCCCTGTTGCAAAGGTAGGCCAAGGCCTCCGATTCGCCGGGGTCGAGCCCGTCGACGTAGAGCGGGTCGAACCGGTTGCGGAAGGCGATGATGTCTGGGAGCGGCACGTCGAAGATCTGGATCCGCCGCTGATCGATCTCGGGCCGCAGGTCGATGACGCGTTTTTCACCATCCTGCTCGTAGTAGTCGGCCTCACCGACAACAGTGCGTGGCAAATGAACGTCGCAGGCGGCGATGAGTCGAGACCAGAGTCCGAATTCGTGAAGATGGATCACCACGTTGGCGTCAAGAATCAGCAACGTCAATCTGGACATCTTCGGTGGCGTCCTGCTCGACAAGTTTCATGGCGTCACGACGGGAGATGCCGACGTACTCGGCGTACCGGCCGGTGGAAATCATCCCTTTGCGAAGCGCCTGGCGGGCCAAGGCCTCGAACCGGAGCGGCCTGCGAGGAGGCGTGTCCGTCTCCCGCACGTCCCACGCGCCAGACCGTTCTCGCAGCGAGTCCACGGTCGGCTGGAGTTTCTCCGAGGCAAGCCTGTACACAAACCCAATCTGCCACACGACCGCCTCCACCGAGACGTCGAATTCCCGGGCCACCTCGAACAGACCATCGAAGCCGATCTTGCCACTGTCACGTCGACTGGCATCGACCGCTTCCCGAAAAACCTCCTCCGGCATGAGCAGGTTACGGGCAAAACAGGTCGCCAGCTTTTCCTCGATCGCGGACGGGGGTGACGCAGGCCCCCCCACGTCGTGGCGAAAGCACTTCCACGTCAGCAGGTGGAACAGTTCGTGCGCCAGGTCGAAGTTCCGTCGCCAGCGAACACTCTTCGCGTTCAGCAGGATGGCGGCGCCGAACTGGTCGGAGAGCGCGCAGGCGGCGCTGCCCGTCGGCTCAAACTCGAGGTGAAAAATCTTGACGCCACACACCTCCTCCAGGACCCGCAACAGTGTCTGCCCCGGCCGATCTCCAAGGCCCAGTTCGTTGCGCATCCGTCGGGCCAGGCTGGCAGCGGTGGAATAGGTCCACCCCAAGTCGCTCGCGGGAACCACAGGCAACTCGATCACCGTGTGCTGCCCGCAGAGCGCCTCCAGCACGCGGTACTGGTCGGCGAGGCCCAGCAGGGTCGCCTCCAGCTCTTCGGCGCTTGGCGATTCCGGTCGCTGCCTCCAGAGGACACACGGTGCCGGGGACTCCCCCTCTTCCAAAAAACTCGCCACGGACCGTCGATAGGTTTCGGCCAGCTGTTTCAACTGGCCAAGACGCGGCTCTCGTCGCCCGTTCTCGAACTCCGAGAGGGTGGAAACCCCAATCCCCGCTCGCTCACTCACCGCTTCCAGCGTCAACTTGAGCGCGAGGCGCGCGCACTTCAGTCTTTCCGACAGTTCCATTCCCACGACCTGACTGCCCCGACCTGATCCAAAATTCTGCATACCAGAAACCATATCGCCATTTATGATAATAATCCACAGATTTCTTTCTGGATTTCAGAAAATCCATCTCGAAACACCGGCAGCGACGCATCCAGCGCCGCCCGCCCGACGCACCATAAACCCCAACTGAAAAACGGGTTACAAACACCACCAAGGCTTGTTTCTGGCATCCGTCGCAGCGCCAGTCCCCGCCGGTCGACAACGGGCAGCCCCCGGTCCACAGGCCGGGGCGGGATGTCCCGCGCCAACTCTTTCAGCGCGGCTTGGCCGCGTTCGCCTTCTGCTGTCGCGCTCGCCTGGTTCCGCGACGGGGGTTCGTCGGGGTGTCGTCCCGGTTGCCCCCTGCCTTGCGGGCCGCTGCGGTCTGCGGGGTGGCAGCCGGCCTGGTCTCGGTTCGCTCGTTGGCATCGGCCGGCTCGTGCTCGCGATTCGCCTGGGGCAGCGGGGCGTTGATCGACCGCCGCCAGGCCTCGAGCCGGGCCTTCAGTTCCCGCGTTCGCTCGGGCTGTTCCTCCGCCAGGTTCCGCGTCTCGCCCAGGTCGTCCCCCAGGTGGTACAGCTCCAGCCGACCATCCTCCAGGAATTCCAGCAGTTTCCACTCCCCCTGTTGCACCACGCTCACGGGCAGGGTTCGCCAGCGTCCCGCGCCGGCTCCGAGATAGCCGGGGAAGTGCTGGAAGATCGCCTCGCGTTTCAAACTCCCCGCCGGGTTCTTGAACAGCGGCACCAGGCTTTCCCCATCCAGCACCTGGGCCGGGGCGGGGGCACCGGTCGCCTCCAGCAACGTGGGGAACAGGTCCACGTGAATCGTCGGGAGATCGCAGCGACCGCCCGGCGTAATCACCCCGGGCCACCGCGCAATCAAAGGCACACGGGTCCCCCCTTCATACAGGCTCCCTTTGCCACTTCGCAGCGGGGCGTTGTCAGTCACATCGCCCCCCTCCTTGATTCCCTCCCGCACATAGCCCCCCACTCCCCCGTTGTCGCTCGCGAAGATCACCAGTGTCCGCTCGGCCCGTTGCAGTTCGTCCAACAGGTCGAGCACCCGGCCCACTCCCTGGTCGACCGAGGCGATCATCGCGGCATACGTCGGGTTGCGATGCCCCCCCACCGCGGGCTTGTCGCGAAACCTCCGCTCCAGTTCGGGCTTCGCCTGGTGCGGAGCATGCACGCCAAAGTGCGGCAGGTACAGGAAGAACGGTTGCGAACGCTGCCGACGAATGAAGTCGCACGCCTTGTCGGTGAGAAAGTCGGCCAGGTAGGCCCCCGCAGGAACCTCGCTCGCCGGGTTGGTTTCGAAATCAAAGTGCTTGCCCATGGTGACGAGGGCTTCATCAAATCCCCGCCGGCTTGGGTGATACGGGCCCTTCTCCCCCAGGTGCCACTTGCCAAACAGTGCGGTGGCGTACCCCGCCCCCCGCAGGGCTTGCGCCACCGTCTGGCGGTCGAGCGGCAGGTTGACCACATTCTCGACCGGCTTGAGCGGGCGTTCCCGCCAGCGAAAGCGGTCGATCCCCCCGACGGTGTAGACCCCGGTGCGGGGGGCGTACTGCCCCGTCATCAACGCCGCGCGAGTGGGAGTGCAGTTCGGACAGTGGTGATGATTGGTGAACCGCAGTCCCGCCGCCGCCAGGCGGTCTATCTGCGGTGTCTCGTAATACCGACTCCCCTGGCAACCCAGATCGGTGTAGCCCAGATCGTCGGCGAGAATGAAGATCACATTCGGCGGCCGCCCCTCAGCCGCCGCTGCAGCCCCCGTCGTCGTTCCCGTCGTCGTTGCCGTGGCAGCCTCCGTGTTCGTCGGGCTTGTGGCAGCCGTTGAGGACGCACTGGTGGGGACTGCCGAGTCGCTGTTCGAACCGACGGTCGAAGCCACGCTTGAACCGGCAGTCGCCAGCAGCGTTGCAGCCGGGGCCGCCAGCTGCGGTTCCGCCGCAACCACCGACACAGCCTCACTGGCAAGAAAGTCGTGCGTCGCGGTCGCGGCGTTCCCCTGTGCCTGGTCTTTCGCTTTTTTCCCCGGGTCTGGCTTAGGCTGCCGCGGGGCCGGCTGCGGGGGGCGTGGTTGGGTCCCCCCGTTGGGGCTCAGTGTCCGCCACCAGTCGGGCCCCTCGGCTTCGATCGCCGCCGTCTGGTCCAGCAACCGCCGTTTCAGCGTCTCAAAACGTTCCGGTTCGCGACCACTCAGGTCGGTCGTCTCCTGTTCGTCGGTGGCCAGGTTGTACAGCTCAAAGCGGGTCCGGTCGGCACTGCCCAGGATCTTCCAGTCCCCATCGCGCAGGGCGATCCTGGCATTGGGAGCCATGTCGAGCCGCCAGTAGAGAGGCTGCGGCCGTTCGACCCGCGCAACCTCCCCCCGCCATTGCGGCAGCACGTTCACCCCGTCGAGCACCCGGTCGGCTGGCGGGGCCACCCCGGCGACAGCGAGCAGGGTGGCGAACAGGTCGCTGCCAATCACCGGAGCCGACTGCACGCTCCCCGGCGCGATCTGCCCCGGCCAGCGGACCAGCCCGGGAACCCGGATCCCCCCTTCATGCAGATCGCGCTTGCGGCCCCGCAACCCCCCGGTCGAACCCCGGCCAGGGCTCTTGACTCCATCCCCCTCGGGGCCGTTGTCCGACGTAAAAACCACGCAGGTGTTCTGCGTGAGCTGCAAGTCGTCGAGGCTCTGCATCAGCTCGCCAAACGCCGCATCCAGCTGGGTCACGTTGGCATGGTGCGCCCGCTGCACCTCGTCGGTCAGCTGGGGGTACAGTGCCTGGAATCGCGGATCCGACTGGATGGGGTAGTGCGGTTCGTGGGTCCAGACGGCCAGGAAGAACGGCTGGTCGCGCTTCCATTCCGTCTTCAACCAGCGCACCGCCTCGCCAACGACCAACGGGGCCGAGTAGCCCTCGAGCGGTCCCACCGGCTGCCCGTTCCGCACAAAGTTCCGCGGGTTGTGGTGCGAGGGGTCGGCGTTGTTCTGGGTCGCCAGCCACCAGTCGTAACCATGCTCCCCCGGCTGGGGGTGCCCGGGCTTGTTGAACAGCCCATTCAAATGCCACTTGCCCGTGTGACAGGTGGCGTACCCCGCCTCGCGCAACAGCTTGGGGAGGGTGATTTCACTGGGACGGAGGTGCACGGGGGCCCCTTCGGCGATCCAGGTGAAGACCCCGTTGCGGTACGGCGTGCGGCCCGTCAGCAGGGCCGACCGCGACGGACTGCAGACCGCGCTCGCCGAGTAGCATTGCGTCAGCCTGAGCCCCTGCTTCGCGAACGCATCGAGATGCGGTGTCTGGATGAGCGGATGCCCCTGGCAGCCCAGGTCGCCCCACCCCAGGTCATCGGCGAGGAACAGGATGACATTCGGCCGCTCGGCCGCGGCGAGCCTGCCAGTCCCGCCCCCGACCAGCCCGGTGAGATCCGGCAGTCCGGAGACCCCCATCAGCCAGGCTCCGCAGAGCAGCCACCACGGGAGGGACGAACGCGAGCGGAGGGATCGCATGGCAACTCTCGCAGCAGAACAGGACAGCGCGGGCCGCCCGGTGGGGGTGTGCCGGCCCGCTTCAGTGGGTCACTTCCAGCACTTCGATGCGCATCTGGGCGAGGGCGTTGACCACGGGCACAAACGCCGCCAGGCCATCCCCCTCGCCACCATCTTCCAGCGCCGAATCGCGGAACTTGATGTGGTCGCCTCCCACGTGACCCCGGCCCAGGGTGCCATCGAGGGGCACCCATCGCCCCCGCACGTAGACTTCGGTCCACATGTGACCGCCAAAGGCCGAGTCGCGCGGCACATACATCAGGCCGACGGCGACTCGGGAGGGAATCTGCCGGGCCCGGCACAGGGCCGCCAGCAGGCACGCATGTTCGGTGCAGTCCCCCGAGAGACTCTTGGCCACCTCGGCGGCCGACGCCATCAGGGTCGAGAAGTTCTTGTTCTTGACCTTCTGCTGCACCAGCTGCTCGAGCGCGAGGGCCACCTTCCAGGCGTCGGGTTCGTCCCCGGCGACCGACTCGGCCAGCTCGACAATCAGCGGGTCTTCCGATTGCAGGAACTGGCTGGGCCGGGTGTAACGGGCCTCGGCGGGAGCGGCATCAGCCGGGGGGGCCTGGGGAGGAATCTCGGAACGCACCGTCAACTCGACCGTCCGCTCGTCAATTGGTTTCAGCGACTGCGTGGTCCCCGTGGCCAGCACCTCAGCCGGGTTGTCGGTTGGCAGCGAAACGCGGTACCGCACGG
Source organism: uncultured Planctomycetaceae bacterium (assembly GCA_903898975.1). GTDB lineage: Bacteria > Planctomycetota > Planctomycetia > Planctomycetales > Planctomycetaceae > UBA10511. The sequence goes on along the minus strand of CAIUHT010000500.1, from coordinate 4,935 downwards.
CGCGGGTCTCGAGCGAGCGTTCGATCTTGCTGGTCTTGACCAGGGTGGCGATCGCGAGATCGACATCGTCCCCCGTCAGCGACTTGAGCGCCTCGTCCCGCGAGACCGCCCACGTCGTCATCTCGGTCCCCAGCATCGTGGTGGTGGTCTTGACGGTCTTGAGATCGTTATCGACGTACGAGTACTGGATGGTCTTGGGGTCGATGCTCTGGCTGGCGGCGATCTTCCGCAGTGTTTGGCGTTCGCCCGACAGCAGCGTGACCTCTTCCGACGGGAGCCCCTTGAGCTTGACCGTGACGATCTTCTGCAATTGGGGCTCGAAGGTGCGGAGAGTCTGTTCGTCCCCCGGGCCGAGAGGTTTGTCGCGGAGCAACCGGTCTTGAGCCGCGGGACTCTGCAGCGTCTTGTCCCAGGGCTGGGTGCGGGTGGTGGTCTTGCCACCGACAGTGGTCGAGAGCTGCAGCGTCTCCTGGTCGATGCGTCCGACGGTTTCGGTGGCGAGGTTGGGCGGGTTCTCCATGACCGAGCGGAATTCGAGCCATTCCCCCTCGGAGGTCTCGAGGGTCTGCTGCGAGATCTTGAGCTGCACCCGCTGGCCAAAGCGGGCGATGGTCATGGCGGTTTCCGATTTTGACTCGATGAGGTCGCGGCCATCCCGGCGGAGCGGGGTGACGGTGCTGCGGAGGTAGCCCACGCGGGTCTTGCCCAGGTAGAGCGCCTGCCACTCGTCGGTCGCGGTGGTCGCCGACCTGGTCGCCGCCGGCTGCGCCGCGGCCTGGGTGGCAGGTTGAGCCTGCGCGGACGTGGCGGTTGTGGTCTGCCAGGCGGAGGCCCGGGGGACCAGCCCCAGCGAGAGCAACAGCCCGCCCAGCCCGAAGAGAACCGGGGCCACGCGCCTGACAGGAGAAACCAACCGCCAGCCCGCCCCCATGGCGGTGCCAGTGGCAGGTGCCGTGGCGGGGGCGAGAGAGCGGGGCGCGGGGGAAGAGCTGGTGCGGAGCAACATGGGCTGTCTCGGAAACTGTCGGAGCCGACGCAAACGGGGGCGGTGACCGCCGGTGGACCCAAGTGACGGCAATCGGAGACACTCGGTCGGCGTTATTGTCGGTTCGACCTGCAAAACCTACAAGGCGGCGCGGTGGAGCACGGGGAGTGCCGCAGGGGGTGTTGCGGGGAGGAGGTTGGGGCAAACTCTACCGACAGTCCCGGCAGGGAACCCACATTTTAAGGGGCACTCCACTCTTGGCACGCGGCTTGCATTTTCAGTCGGCGAACGGGGAGTGAGCCGGGGGCTCACGCGAAAGAACGCCGGCCGCCAGATCGCGGCCCGCCCCGCGTCGAGGCCCGGGGATGCGGCCCCCTTCCAGCGCAAGTTGCGCGAAGTCATGTCTGCTGGGGACAAGCCAGGTACTGCATCCGAGGAAATTGTCCAAAGAAGCAGTCCGGGCCAGTCGTCCGGGTCAGTCGTCCGGGTCAGTCGCCCGGGTCAGTCGCCCGGGCCAGTCGCCCGACGCTGTTCGGCACTGCAGCGCAATCGAGTGCGTCAGCCAGTCGCGGGGCCGAGACCGGGACCACACGGGACGTGCCCGGACCAGGGACAGTTCACCGCGCTTCGGGTGGGACGTCGCGCGCAGCGCGCGGGATGCGGCCCACAAAGAGGACAGCCGGGCCCTGGGACTGCCCGCCAAAAACGGACTCGGCCCATGGTGCCAGCGGTCGCCAGCCATCGTGGCGTCGACTGATCGGCTGAGTGTTTGGGGGCGGTGCGGCTTGGTGGAGTGCGGCTTGGTGGGGCGCGGCTTGGTGAGTGCGGCCTGGGGAGTGTAGGCGGAGGTGACGGGAAGGAACCCGGTGCTGGTTCGCGGGGCACACAGTCGGCCCGCAGAGCTCGTTCGCTCGTTACAACCCCACCCCCAACCCGGGTGGGAGGGCTCTTTCTGAGGTGATTTCATGGAGTCGTTCGCAGGTGGTGCAAAAACGCGTGCTAGGTTGCCTCTACCTCCACCAGGACTCAACACCACCGGGATACCCCCCATGGGTCTCTTTAAACGACTGATCAAGAACGTCTTTCGCGATGGGCAGTCGCGCGTCGCTCCCAGCAGCTTCGAAAGCCTGACAGAACAGCAGATCGAAGATCACATGCGCATCGCCCGCTACGGCAGCTTCGAGCTGTCCGACGCCATCCGCCCCTCGGTCGATCTCCAGATCATCCCCCGGGCAGGCTTCCGACGCGACTCGTACCGCGACAAGCAGACCGGTGTCGAAATCCCGGTGCTGATGGCCGCCGCCTCGAAGGATGAACTCTTCGACCTCTTCCTCTCCATGCTCGACCCCCTGGGCGATGAGGTCGACGTCGTGCTCGAAACCAGCCACGACCGTGGCAAGAAGGGGCACAACGACCTCTACCGCGAACACATCGACCTCCCGGTGCTCAAGAGCACACTCTGCGATTTCGAGCACCTGCTGCTCAACGACGGCTGTGCCGGGGTCGCCGTGCTGAACCCCCGCATCCCCCTCGAAGTCCAGTTCGACGAGCACAAGCTGCTGATCGTCTACGGCCAGGAGCTGGGTGAGTTCGAAGAGATCCTCCAGTACGCCGGCCTCGAACACGACGACAACCTGCGGTTCCTCACCGAAGCCGAACACATTCACTCCTCGAGCGACGAACTCTCCGAGGAATTCAACCGCCTGCGGTACGAACTCGCCATCGAAGAGAGCGACCGCGACCGCTTCCACTGGAACGAAGTCTGAGCGGCGGCCCGCTGCCGAACCAGCCCCACACGCTGGCTGGGCCGCGCTGGCTGCAGAATGCTGATTGGGCCACCCGGACGGGTGGCACCCGGGTGGTTTTAGAGAAGTCAACGCGTCCGGCCGGCACACTGCGTGCCGGTCGCCTGGCGGCCCCTGCGGGTCGCCCTCCTTTTCCGCTGTTCGAGAGGGTGCGGCCATGAAGGTCGCGAAGTTCAGTCGCCTGGTTCTGCCGTTGCTGATGGCGGGCTGCGCCAACCCGCGGACTTTCTCCGGCGGGGGGATGGGCGGGGGCACTCCCATCATCTCGCAGCCCTACGAAGCCGGTTCCGCCACCGGTCCCTCCCCCTCCATGAATGGCGGGGGCGGGGGCTCGCTCGGCTCACCCGATGCCGATGGCTTCAGCCAGCGGACCCAGCGGCCCATCACTCCCAAGACCACGCCGGTCAGTCCGCCGTCCAATCCGGCGAACCCTCCCCCACCCACCAAGCAGCCACAACTGAATCTCCCGATCGCCGGGAAGTCGAAGGCCCCCACCGCCAGCATCACCGCCCCGCTCGGTGCCGAGCCCGGGCAGTTGTCGACCCCGGTCCGCCAGGCGGTCGTGGTGCCACTGGTCTGGAACCGCCGGCACCAGAGTGCCCAGCGGCGACCGATCGAGACCCTGATGTTCGGCACGGGCGAACGCCGGATCCTGGTCATGGCCAGTCTGCATGGCGATGAACCGCAGAGCGTCGGCATGGTCGAAGAACTCGCCCAGCACCTGCGGGCTCATCCCGAGATGATCGCCGGGCTCAAGGTCCTGGTCGTGCACGCCCCGAACCCCGATGGACTGGCCGGCCGGACCTCGGTGAATTCGCGGGGAGTCGACCTGAACCGCAACTTCCCCAGCCAGAACTGGGCCAAGACCCCCGATGCAACGAGTGGCAGTCGGGCCGCCAGCGAACAGGAGACGCAGGTTCTGGTCCGCCTGACGACCGAGTTCCGCCCGCAGCTGGTGATTCACCTCAAAGACAGCCGCGACAAGGGTCGGGTCAACGCCGAGGGCTCGTGCCGGGAGTTGGCCGAGAGCTTCGCGAAACAGACCCAGTTCGAGGCGATGCGGGACGCGGGGGCGAAGACCAGCGGATCGTTCGAGAACTTCGCCTGGTCGAAGCTGAACTGCCCGACGCTGACGGTGCTGCTGCCGCTGGAGAAGGATGACCCGACGGCGTGGCAGAAGAACGGCTCGGCGGTGCTGGGTCTGCTGAGCTCCCGAGTGGGGGACGCAGGGGCCGCCCAGGGGGCGCAGACCGGTCAGCTGCAGCCAGCGGAATCGCAGGTCGCCGGTCGGGATGACGCGGTCGAGTTGCGACCGGTGGGACTGTCGATTCCCGAGGGAATCGAACCGCTGGTGCCGCAGCGGCCGACCCGCAAGACGCTCCCCATCGGAGCGCCAGTCCCGTCGCGGGGCTACCACCCCCTCCCCGCTCCAGGCGGTCGGTAAACGGTCGACCGGGCCGAACAGCGGAGCGCGACGGCGGGCAACCGGCCGTGGCCAAAGAACCAAAACCGGGGCTGCCTTCCACGGGAGGCAGCCCCGGTTCTTTTTTGGTCGGCCAAACAATCCGCGGCCGACCACGAGAAATTCGGCCAAAAGGCGTGCTGGACCGGTTGTAGAACGCCGTCGGAGGTCATTGCGTCACGCGGTCCCTACGAGCAGCCCGCGCGGTAGTCACCGGAAAAAGAGTCGCTAAAATAGGCTCAGGCCACTTGCGTGGGGGTTGAGTGGAGTTGACTGGGCCGGGCTGCGCGCCGCAGACCGGGTGCCAGGCCGTGCGTTGAGTTCAAGTGGTCGCCTCATGGAATCGATGTTGATTTACACCCGGTGGGGCGCAGCCCTAGCCGGCCTCGCCGTTGCGTTGGGGGCCTTCGCCGCCCATGGGCTGGAAGGGCATTTCCGTACCAAATACGGGGGCCGGGTCTTCGAAAAGACCGAGGCGACCCCCGAAGGGCGGCAGGTGGTCGAGACCGTTCCGCTCGACAAGAAGTACCTGGCCGACTTCGAAACCGGGGTCCGCTACCAGATGTATCACGCCCTCGCCCTGATCGGGTTGGGGCTGCTGCCCGTGCGGAACAATCGCCCGTGGCTCAAGCGGGCCGCCGCCGCCTTCCTGGCCGGCACCGCCTGCTTCTCGGGAGGGTTGT
>CAIUHT010000499.1 GCA_903898975.1 uncultured Planctomycetaceae bacterium | reverse complement strand
GTCCATGCGAATCTCTCAACGAAGGGGGCGAACGCAAAACAGGAACGGGTGGCACGCAACGCCACGCTGGCGACTATATCGTCGCCGGGAGGGGGGGACAATTCCAGAGAGCGGGGGCGCGGTGCGGGGCCGGGGGTGTCGATTGTGCGGGGTGGCGAGTGAGGGGGCAGCGGAGGGGAGTGTCGGGTACAGCCCGAGTGGTGTGAGGCTGCGGCGCGCAACGATCGCACCGGCTGGGTGCCTGGCGGAGCCTGGTGGAGAGAGGCGCGGGTGTGTGTGGCCACAGCGGGAAAAGATTTGCGAGATTTTTCTGCGGACCCGGGGGGATGGTCTACGTTCTAGAAGGTGTTCCACAAGGCGTCGCGAACTGGCCCGTCGGCAGACTGAGTTGAGAGCCGGGGGGTGAGTGGGCGAAGCGAGTCACCGCGGCTGGTTCAAGGGAGTGGTGACGAAGCGGCCGAGTGGGACAGCGGGTGTGGGCCAGGCGATCATGCGACCGGACGACCGGACGACCAGACAGCAGATGACCTGAGGAAGGGAGTTCGAGGGAGCCGAGTGTTGCAAAACCACCGGCCCTGCCAGGCGGACGTCGCGAAATGCCACACACCGCCCCTGGTGGTTGATGAGAACCAGCGGGGAGTGGGAGTGGGTGTTGCGGGGCGAGCGGGGCTGAATTTGTGGGAGAAGTGGGGGGTCAGCCGGTGGAACCGGGAGGCCCTGAAGCGGTTGGCACGAAAAGTGCCGTAAGGGTTTGCGTGAGGTCGGACGCCGGTTAGAATTCGGGCTCGACCTCACTTTCCTGCGTTGGGCTGATGTTCTGGCCCGAGTTTTTCCCCGGGAGACCGAGAGATGAAGAATGTGCGTCAGTTGACCGTGCGGTCGGCCCCCCGGGCTGGTTTCACGCTGATTGAGTTGCTGGTGGTGATCACGATCATCGCGGTGCTGGCGGCGCTGGTGCTGCCCGCCGTGCAGAACGCCCGCGAGGCGGCTCGGCGTGCGGAGTGCATGAACAGCCTGCGGCAACTGGGGCTGGGGATTCAGAACATGGGCTCGACCGGCAAGAAGTTGCCGGCGTACGGGGTGTTTCGCTCGAACGACAGTGCTCCGATGTACTCGTGGCAGGTTGAGCTGCTGTCTTACATTGGCCGCGACGACATCGCCGGCCGGTGGGATCGGACACTTCCCTACAATTCGGGGACGAATGCTGCGCTGGGACTTCTGGGCGTAAAGGTCTTCACCTGCCCTAGTGACTCGACTGCCTTCAACCTGGACGGGGGTGCAAGCTTCGTGGTCAACGCCGGTTACTCAGACGTGGTTGATACGGGCTACGTCTACCAAATCGCGCAATTCGAGGCGCTGAATTGGAACTACCAGACATCGGGCGAGCCCGGTACGAATGGACCAGCACCCAATCCCGGAATGCTGGATCCGCTTGATTACAAAACAACAGTAGACACTGGAGCGATGTGGCATGCTTCAGTCCTCTACAACACGGGCACGGGTGCGTACGGCAAGGTCACAGGCGACAGTCAGTCGTTGGAAACCTTCGCGGATGGCCAAGCTCAAACCATCATCATGACTGAAAACGTCAACGCCGGAGAGGTTGATGGAGTTCGCAACTGGGCGAATCCCGCGTTTCGCGGCAACGCGTTTATTTACCCTGTCGCTAATGGCGAGACGCCCTCGTTTTTTTCCCCGGTCATGGCGACATACTCCAGTAACGGGACGACTCGCAAGCTCGGCCAGATCAACGGCGTCTTGGGTGGTGCCGAGGGAGCTTCGCCGTATCCCTCGTCCTTCCACCCCCAAGGCTGCAACTTCCTGTTCGCTGACGGACACGTGCAGTTCCTGGGTAACCAGATTGACGAGTCGGTTTACGCCCGGCTCTTCACCCCGAACGGGACCCGCCGCCGCACCGGTGTGGATGGCCTGCAAGACCCCCTGGGCGACAACAGCTTCTAGTCTGTCCCTCGGGACTGCGGGAGTTTGCTCCCGTCTGTGACGCACAGCGACTGGCCTGCCAGGTTTTGGCAGGCCAGTTGCATTTCATTTGTTGGCAGCGGCGAAGCGATTCGGTACGCTGCCCCGAGTGCGATTCGCAGACACTTTCTCTGAGGAACCAGACAATGCACCGGCAGACGTGGACGTGGCTGTGGGTTGCCCTCTCGCTGGGAGCGGGTGTGTCGCTCTCTCCCCTCGCTCCCGCTGTGGCTTTCGCCCAGGAGACGTTCCTCGATGGAGCGCAGGCCGGGGCCGAATTTGTGCGCCAGGGGGAATACCTCGGCACCGCTGGCACCGGGCTGTTCGCCGTGCAGCTGGTGGCCCTGGGCGAAGGGAAGTACCAGGGAGTGCTGTACGCCAAGGGGCTCCCCGGCGGGACCTGGGACAACAAGACCCGCCTCGCCCTGACCGGTGAAACCGCCGACGCGACCGTGCACCTCAAGGGGCAGAACTGCGTCGCCGTACTGCAAGACAACGTGCTCAAGGGGGAACTGGATGGCGTCCCGTTCGAGCTGAAGAAGGTCGCCCGGCAGTCCCCCACGCTGGGGGCCAAGCCTCCCGAGGGAGCGGTCGTGCTCTTCGACGGGAGCAACGTCGACCAGTGGCAGAATGGCAAGCTGGTCGAGGGGAACCTGCTGGCGGTCGGAACCCGCACCAAACAGACCTTCAAGAACTACACCCTGCACCTGGAGTTTCGCACGCCGTTCATGCCCAAGGCCCGCGGCCAGGGGCGGGGGAACAGCGGGCTGTACCTGAACGATCAGTACGAATTCCAGATTCTCGACTCGTTCGGATTGTCGGGCG
>CAIUHT010000498.1 GCA_903898975.1 uncultured Planctomycetaceae bacterium | reverse complement strand
CCCGGCGGGCTGGGCATTATGGCCGACGACCTCGCCGCCGCCGCCGCCTCGGCCGCCGTCCTCTGGGCCAGCCTGCAGATCCTCCCCGACTCCACGGGGCTGTAAGGGTCTGTTGGCTTCTGGAGGAGCACGGGCGCCTGATGCTCTCGACCACCGACGCGAGCCGGTTGGACGGCCTGTGACGAAGCCCCAGGGCATGAACCGGGTGCGTCACCGTGATCAGCATCACTGCGACCGGGCTTTCTGTGATCAGGCTTTCTGGCAGTTCGACCCACAGGGACGGCAGGCGGTGCCCGTGTTCTCGACCGAAAGGTGCCGCATGACCCGATTCCCTGATACGAGTGGTGGGTGAAGGGGGGGGGGGGGCAGAATTGTTGGTTGGCGAACGGCAAACTGAAAGGTGTGGTCTCGGTGCCTGTGGCATTGGCTCGAAGACCTCGAGGTGGATGCTGTCTTCCGGTGTGCCAGGGTGAGCCGGTTTGTCCGATCGCCAACGCAGTGTCTGGGCCGCGGCCCCTCCCCGGGTCGGTCGGCGAATGTTGCATCCCCGTGCTCAACCTGTGATGCTCGTGACTGACGACTCGTGCGGCACCGACCGGGTTGGACGATCGATTCGGAGAGTGCTGTCAGGCCAGCGGGCTGTCGGGACCCGGGTTGTGCGAGCCGCGAGTGCTCGAGACTGCCCGGCTGCAGATCGACCGACCGAGCCCCGCCTGGATTCCAGGCAATCGCTTCGCGGCCACTCCGGTCGCTCGTCCGGCGGTCTGCCCCGCGCGATCGAAGTGGTCCGAGCCCGCAGGGTGCCGGTTCTGGCCACGAGTTTCGAGCCTGCGATTTCCATCTCTCGACTTTCGACAACCCGATGCGTTCGCGTTTCCCACTCCCGCCGGGGGGTGGGGCCCCTGAAAGGACTTTCGCATGCCTGCCCGACTGATTGATGGCAAAGCCATCGCCGAATCCACCCGTGCGGACATTGCCCGCCGCGTGGGGGAATTCACCGCCCGGACCGGGGTCCGCCCCTGCCTCGTGGCGGTGTTGACGGGGGACGATCCCGCCAGTGCCGTGTATGTGAAAAACAAGCACACCGCCTGCGAGCAGGCGGGTTTTGGCACCCGCGTCATTCGGCTTCCTGCCCAGGCGACGCAGCAGGAGCTGCTCGACACGGTCGCCGGACTGAATGCCGACCCAACCGTCCATGGAATCCTGGTGCAGCTGCCGTTGCCCAGCCACCTGAGTGCCCAGCCGGTGCTCGATGCGGTCCATCCCCTGAAGGATGTGGACTGTTTCCATCCCGAGAATGTCGGCCGGCTGGCGCAGGGGCGGGCGCGGTTTCTCCCCTGCACCCCGGCGGGCGTGCAGCGCTTGCTGGGGGCTGCGGGAGTCGAGACCTCGGGGCGGCATGTGGTGGTCTTGGGACGCAGCGATATCGTCGGCAAGCCGCTGGCGCTGATGCTGATGCAACGCGGGCCGGGGGCCAACGCGACCGTCACGGTTTGTCACAGTCAGACCCGCAATCTGCCTGGGCTGACCCAGACCGCCGACATCCTGGTGGCGGCGATTGGCGTTCCCCGGTTCGTGACGGCCGAGATGGTGGCCCCGGGGGCGACCGTGATTGACGTGGGGATCAACCGGGTGGACGGGCGGTTGGTGGGGGATGTCGATTTTGGCCCGGTCTGCGAGGTGGCGGGGGCGATCACCCCCGTTCCGGGCGGGGTCGGGCCGATGACCATCACGCTGCTGCTCGAAAACACCCTGACGGCGGCCCGCCTGCAGGTGGGGTGACGAACGGCGTCGCGCGCGACGCCAGTTCACACGCCGGGGGGCCACGCCGCTGCAGACCCAGGTGCCGCTTAACCGCTCGGGGCGGAATGACCGGGGCAGACCCTGCCCGCTGGAGAGGTCGGCTCACCCCGGTCAGCGCCGGCGCGGCCGCGCGCCACGCAGCCGCTCAAGCGGACTTGCCCCCAGCCACTCTCCCGACGTGACGCATTCCGGCGCGACTCAGGCCGGGGGCTCGAGCAGTTGCTGGAGTG
>CAIUHT010000497.1 GCA_903898975.1 uncultured Planctomycetaceae bacterium | reverse complement strand
GTCGAACCGCTGAAAATCGGCTGGGGTGTGCGGCCGGGCCACCAGGTTCCGCAGTGGCGCGACACCGGGGCCAATGGCCCGCAAGCGGGCGGCGGAGGTCTGCCACAATCGCTGCACCCGTTCCAGGTCAATCGCCAGCAGGTCTCGCAGCAGCCGACGTAAATCCACCGGGGAAAGCTCTTCGGCGTCCCGGAGGACATGGTCCTGACCAAACGCAGCCAACCTTCGCCGCATCCGGCTCAGGTTGCGCTGAGTTTCAAGGAAAAAAGGTTTCCCGGAGTTCGTCACAGAACCGTATGGTCGAGGGCAGGACCAGTCGGCCGTGGAAGGCTATCCGTGCTGAATCATCAACCGGACACTGTAGAGCACCACCAGGAGCGCAGCCGACGTTGCGAAGATCATCAGGCGGCGTGCCACTTCGACCCGTTGCCTGGCAATCAGTTGACAGACTAACGCAACCAGAGTCACCAAACCAACCTTAAAGGCCATCAATCCGTCAAATCCCCAACTTTCGAGACAGTATCTCGCCAGAGGATTTACCTCGACAACCTGCCCAATACGAGCCGCACTTCCAAATCCAGTTAACATATGTTTCGTAATAAGATAATCCAGACCACTGGCGAGACAGAAAAACCAGGTCTCAGACAGCAAGACCACCGAGGGCAACCTGACCCCCGCGAAATCCCGGGTTCGAACGGCAAGTGCTTTGAAATCCGAACTCATCCCTCGTCCCTCCAGCTGAGTTTGTGGCAGTGACTCTCAGTGTTCAGGCTGTTCAAAAAACCGACCAACCCATTCAAAAATGGAATAATTTTTCCAACCACGATTTATTAAGATCTCTTCACAAATCAGGTTACCAGTTTTTCCCATTTCTGGCAATGGAATTCTCGCACAGCCTGTGGGCTCCTGCGGCGTCTTCAGCCTCCCCCTGACAGCGTCCCCACCGGCGCGCTGAGCCAGGAACTTGCCGACCAGTCCCCTTTGATCTCTGCGGAAGCGTTCCCCGGGCTCACCTCGACCACGCATTCCAGGTGCCGCCCCGCGCCGGTCCTCAGCCATCGGCAGCGTTCACAGTTCCGACGAAGAGGCGTTGGGTCCCGGTCCCCTCGTCCCGCATCGCGGGAATCTTCCCTCCTCCCCGTCGACCGCCACACGTCACCCCGCCAGTCCCTCCGGCCCTCCTCCCCGGGCCGCTTGTTGCCAACCATTTTTCACCGATAGAATCTGCATCCTTCCGCCACACCAGCCACGCCGGTTGGGCAGTGGCCCCTCCTGCTCCGCCTCGTCTATGCCGCCCCTGCGCGACATCTCGGCGGGCCTCAGGGTCGATCCTGGCTCACCCCTTCCAAGGGACCGCAATGCAGCGCTCGGTGCGGATTCATGGCCTGTGTTTGATCGCCGCGTTTTCCGTGGCCTGCCTCCTCTGGGGCGTACCCGCCCGCAGCCTCGCGGCGGATCCTCCACCCGACTCAGACCGCGGAGTGCTCCCCAAGGCGGAAGACGGGCGGCCCCTCAATCTCGACTTCGAAACCGGTGACCTCACCGACTGGACCGCCGAAGGAACCGCGTTCGACCGCCAGCCCATCAAGGGGGACACCGTCGTGGTCCGCCGCTCCGACATGAAGAGCGAGCACGCCGGGGACTTCTGGATCGGAACCTTCGAAATCGGACAGGACGGCCCGCAGGGCACGCTCACCTCCAAACCCTTCCGGGTGACTCACCCCTGGGCCTCGTTCCTCATCGCCGGCGGTCGCAGCGACACCACCTGTGTCGAACTGGTCCGAGCCGACACCGGGCAGGTCTTCTACCGCGTCTCGGGAGCCGAACGGGAAAACCTCGCCCGCGTCGCCGTTGACCTCAGCAAGCAGCGGGATCAACTGATCTTCATCCGCCTGGTCGATCGCGCCTCGGGCGGGTGGGGCCACATCAACTTCGATGACTTCCGCCTGCACACCCAGCGGCCGCAACTGACCCCCCAACGCCCCTCCGACCTCCTGCAGTTCGCCGGGCTCTCCCCCGTCCAGGCCGCCGAGGCCATGACTGTCCCCGAAGGCTTCACCGTGACCGCTTTCGCCGGTGAACCCGATGTCATGCAGCCCATCGCCATGACCATCGACCACCGCGGCCGACTGTGGGTCGCCGAAGCCTACAGCTACCCCGCCCGCGTCGCCCCCGAACAGGCTCGCGATCGCATCCTGATCTTCGAAGACACGAACGGCGATGGGCGCTTCGACGTCCGCAAGGTCTTCGCCGAAAAACTCAATCTGGTCTCAGGCCTCGAAGTGGGCTTTGGCGGTGCCTGGGTCGGGGCCGCTCCCGAACTGCTCTTCATCCCCGACCGCGACGGCGATGACACCCCCGACGGCCCCCCCGAGGTCGTGCTCGATGGCTGGGGCTCCCAGGACACCCACGAGACCCTCAACTCCTTCATCTGGGGGCCCGATGGCTGGCTCTATGGCTGTCACGGTGTCTTCACCCACTCCCGCGTCGGCCCCCCGGGCACTCCCGATGACCAACGCACCCCGCTCAACGCTGGCATCTGGCGATTTCACCCCACCCGCCGCCAGTTCGAAGTCTTTGCCTATGGCACCAGCAACCCCTGGGGGGTCGATTTTGACGACCAGGGCCAGTGCTTCCTCTCGTGCTGTGTCATCCCCCACCTGTTCCACATGATCCAGGGGGCTCGGTACCTCCGCCAGGGGGGCGAACATTTCCAGAAGCACACCTACGCCGACATCCAGACCATCGCCAACCACCGGCACTGGGTCGGCAACCAGTGGAACGAGGCCGACCGCGCCAAGTCCGACACCAACGGCGGTGGCCATGCCCACGCCGGCGCGATGATCTACCTCGGCGGAACCTGGCCCGACGAATACCGCGGCGGGCTGTTCATGAACAACATTCATGGCGCCCGCCTCAATCATGACCTGCTCACCCGCCGGGGCTCGGGATTCGTCGGCGATGGCGCTCCCGACTTCTGTCGCACCAACGACCTCTGGTCGCAGATTCTCTACCTCCGGTACGGTCCCGATGGCAACGTGTTCGTCATCGACTGGTACGACGCCAACCAGTGCCACCACGGCAATTCCGCCGGGCACGACCGCTCGAACGGCCGGATCTTCAAAATCTCTTACGGCAGCAGCCAGCCGGTCGAGGCGGTTGATCTCGCTCGAGCCACCGACGCCGAGCTGGTCGCCTGCCAGCAGCATGCCAACGACTACTACGTGCGGATTGCCCGTCGGCTGTTGCAAGAGCGGACCGCCGCCGGAACGCTTGGCGAACAGACCCGCCCCGCGCTCGAAGAACTCGCCTTCCGCCACGAGTCGCCCACTCGCCGCCTCAGGGGTTTGTGGGCCCTGCACGTGACGGGCGGACTGACCCCCGCCCAGGTCGAGCGGGCGCTGCATGACGACCACGAATACGTCCGCGGCTGGACCATCCAGCTGGCGCTCGAACACGCCCCCCCCTCGCCCGCGCTGCTCGACGCCCTGATGACCCTGGCCCGTGGCGATGAATCGCCCGTGGTCCGCCTGTACATTGCGTCGGCCCTGCAGCGACTCCCGCTCGCCGACCGGTGGCCCATCCTGACCGGCCTCCTCGCCCAGGCCGGAGACGCCAACGACCACAACCTGCCCCTCATGTACTGGTACGCCAGCGAGCCGCTCGCCGAGGTCGACCCGGCCCGGGCACTCGCTCTCGCCGCCGAGGGAAATCTGCCCCTGGTGCACCAGTTCATGGTCCGCCGGATTGGCTCGCTGGGGACTCCCGACTCACTCGAACTGCTGGTCGCCCAACTGGCCAACGCCAGTGACAACCCCACCCGCCGCCTCTACCTCGAAGGGCTCCGGTCGGCGCTCAAGGGACGCCGCCAGGTCAGCGTGCCCCCGTCGTGGGCGACCGCCGGCGATCCCCTCACCAACAGCGACGACCCCGCCATCCGCGGTCTCGCGTTCGACCTCGCCATCCGGTTTGGCGATCCCAACGCCTTCAACCGCCTCAGCCGACTGCTCGCCGACCGGGCCACCCCGGCCGATGAACGCCGCAGCTACCTCGACTCGCTGCTGACCGGGAAGAGTCCGCAGTTGCTTCCGGTGCTGAAGTCGCTCGTCTCCGACGCAGACCTCCGGGCCTCCGCGATCCGCGGGCTGGCCCAGTACGATGACGCCGCAATTCCACCGCTGCTCCTGCGCGAGTATGCCGGGCTCCCCGCCGCCGAAAAGCGCGACGTGCTGGCCACGCTCACCAGTCGCCGAGCCCACGCCACCGCGCTGCTCGCCGCCATCGCCGCCAAGACCCTTCCCAGCACCGACCTGACCGCCGACTTCGTCCGCCAGTTGCGGAATCTCAAGAGCCCCGAGATCGATCGCCAGGTCGAACAGGTCTGGGGGGCGGTGCGCGATACTCCTGCCGACAAGGCGGCCCAGATCGAGCGGCTGAAAAAACTCGTCACCGCCAGCCCCGTCGACCCCGGCGAACTCCCCCGCGGCCGCGCCGTCTACGCCCGGATCTGCCAGCAGTGCCACACCCTGTTCGACGTCGGTGGCCGCGTCGGTCCCGAACTCACCGGCTCCAATCGCGCCAACCTCGACTACCTGCTCTCCAATGTCGTCGATCCCTCGGCGGTCCTCGCCCGCGAATACACCCCCAGGGTCATCGAAACCACCGGCGGACGCATCCTCACCGGCCTCGTCAAGGAAAGCACCCCGCAGGCAGTGACCCTGCTGACCGCCACCGAGCAGCTGGTCATTCCCCGCGAAGAAATCGAGTCGCTGCAGGTCGCCGACAAGTCGATGATGCCCGACGACCTGCTCAAGCCCCTCACTGATGCCGAGATCCGCGCCCTGGTCGCCTACCTCGCCAGCCCGCGGCAGGTTCCCCTGCTGGCCACCGCCGAGACCCTGCCCCTCTTCTTCAATGGCCAGAACCTCGCCGGTTGGCGGGGCACTCCCGGCCTGTGGAGCGTCGAACAGGGCGAGATTGTCGGCCGCAGCCCCGGCCTGAAGCGCAATGAATTCCTCGCCAACGATCTGCTGCTCGAAGACTTCACCCTCGAGTTCGAGGTCAAGCTCACCCCCAACACCGAGAACAGCGGCGTGCAGTTCCGCAGCGAAGTCCTCCCCCAGGGCGAAGTCGGGGGCTACCAGGCCGACATTGGCGCGGGCTGGTGGGGCAAGCTTTACGAGGAACATGGTCGCGGCCTGCTCTGGGACAAGCCCGGCGATCCCCACGTGCGTCCGCAGGAATGGAACCGCTACCGCATCGTCGCCCGCGGCAGCCGGATCCAGACCTTCCTGAACGATCAACCCTGTGTCGATCTGGACGATCCTCCCGGCGCCCGCCGCGGCATCATTGCCCTGCAGCTCCACTCGGGAAAAGCGCTCGAAGTGCGGTTCCGTAATTTCCAGCTCACGCTCCCCGGCCCCGCCACCCCCCCGGCCACCCGCTAGGAACTCCCGGGGTCCATTCCAAGAGCCCGCACCCCTCGACTGATCTTTCACGTCGCCACTTGAACCCAGCCGCTCGCAACAGTCGCGACCGGCCCCGGGCTGCCGCCGCTGGCCCGCGTGTCACCTGCGAATTCCCCGCTCCGTCACTCGAGCCCCTCTCGATCATGCCCCCCCTTCGACAGCTGATCACAATTGCCAGCGGGTTGCTCATCGGTCTTTCTGCCCACGGGTTGTTCGCCCAGGCCGCGGCACCGGCCCCTCCCGCGAACTCGCATTGGTCCTTCCAGCCTGTCGCTCGCCCGCCCATTCCGCGGCCCCGCCTCGGCGATCGGGTGCTCAACCCCATCGACGCGTTTCTCCAGGCCGACCTCGAACGGCGCGGGCTCACCGCCGCTCCGTCCGCCAGTCGTCGCGAGTTGATCCGCCGACTCAAGTACGATCTCACCGGCCTCCCCCCCACTGCCGCCGAGGTCTCCGCCTTCGTCTCCGATCCCCAGCCCGATGCGTACGAACGGCTGGTCGACCGGCTGCTCGCCAGCCCCCACTATGGCGAACACTGGGGCCGCCAGTGGCTCGATGTCGTGCGCTTCGCCGAAACCTCCGGCTACAACGCCGACCCTGTCCG
>CAIUHT010000496.1 GCA_903898975.1 uncultured Planctomycetaceae bacterium | reverse complement strand
GGCCGGTCTGCGTCAGGGGCGGGGCGGGAGAGCGGGGCGAGTCACGCATGGGCGTTCCTGGGGCAGAACCGACAGCTCACGCTTTCCAGCCGCACTTCGGCGACCTCGAGGGGCCCCCCGGCCCGTGCGAACAGGCCGGGGGGAGCGATTCCTCGGGAGGGGATCCTCGGCCAGTCTAGGCCTGCCGCATCGCCTGCGACAGGATCCGCGAGGTGCTGGGTCGCATGATCCGGGGATCAACCTCTTCCCCCTTCATCAGCGTCTCGCGCACCTGCTTGCCCGAGATCGAGATCGGCTTCTCGTCCTTGTGGTTCTCGGTCAGGTCGACCCGGCCGATCGAATCGTAGAAGGCGGCGAACCCGACCTTCAGCGGCTTGATCCGCAGGTCACCACCCAGCTTACCGAAGATCTCCTGGGCGTCGAAGTCACCCCAGATGGCGGTGCCATCCTTGTAGGGGGCGTCGGCGTGCTTGCGGCCAATGACGATGTCGGTGAACCCGTTGTTCTGGCGGTAGATGCCGTGCATCACCGCTTCCTTGGGACCGCCGTAGAACATCTTGATGTCGAGGCCGAGCAGCAGCACGCGATCGGGAACGCTGTCGCCCCGGGGACCCCACAGGGTCGCGTCGCTATCGCCATCACCCAGCGAGCGGTTCGAAATGAGGGCTTCGTACGTCTGCATGCGGATCTCGGCATTGACGTCGTCGCCCTTCACCTCGCCAATCAGCGGATTCAGGCACGCCCCGGCGTTGTGTCCCTGGCGGAGCAGGGTCTCGAGCCCGTAGACCAGGGCGTACTCGTGAGCCCGGTGCAGCGGGTTGCGGGTCTGGAAGGCGACCACCCGATCCCAGCCCTTCGAGGCCAGCAGCGTGCGGACTTCACGGGGAGACAGCACGTACTTGCCGAAGCGGGGATTCTTCGGTTGGGGCAACGCCCAGATTTCCCCACCCAGCAGGTGCGTCTTGTCGGCGTCGTTCACCAGCACCATGTCGGCGCCGGGGTGATCGGTCCGCTCGGTCAGGTAGACGCTCTTGAGATACCGGGGCTTGTCCCAGGCAAAGATGTCGCTGATGTCGAGGGTCGCCACAATCTCCCCGGCGGGATTCGTGAGCGCCACCTTCTGCCCCACCTTGAGAGTCGAGCCCAGGGCCGTGGTCACCGGCAGCGAGAGGGGAATTGTCCACGCGTACCGCTGGCCACCCCGCTCGATGTAGGCGTGATCGAGCACCTGGTGAAACTCGGCCGAGCCCATCGGGCCGGTCAGCGGGCTGAGCGTGCCGTCGGCCCAGCGATAGACCGACGACAGGTCGGCAGCCGAAACGGGGACCTGGACCAGGCCCCGGGCTTCGGCCAGGAACGCGGCCACGCGCTCGGCGGGAACGGTCCGGTTGACGGGCTCACTCAGCCCGCCATGGGGGGGAGGAAGAACTGACATTCAGGGAATTCCAAGAGGTCGGAAGACAGAACAGACAACGCGGCTGTCGAACCATCCCCGCTGGGACGCCCACTCACCGCAGAAGCAACCGGGCTTCACCCTAGAACAGGGGGCCGGAGGGTGTCAAGAACCGAACGGCTAAATTGGATCATTCCGCTCCCCGCCCCCTGAGCGGCCCGGTCCCGCGCCGGGGGCTCCGATAGCGAGGCCATCCGGCTCCCCCGCCCCGCTCCCCATTGTGATTGCCTGGGCGCGGAGTCTAAATTGCCGCGAGTTCGCGCACCGCGGTCCACCCGGCGGGGCGTCTTGGAAACCGAAAGTCATCGCCTTGGGCGAATTCCGACGCTGGACCAGCATCCCCGTTCGGTTTGTTGACGCCGCTTGGCCCGTTCCACCTGTGAGAGGCCCGATGGAAACCCGCCCCCTTGGCATCACAGGCTTGCGGGTTCCCGTGCTCTCGGTCGG
>CAIUHT010000495.1 GCA_903898975.1 uncultured Planctomycetaceae bacterium | reverse complement strand
AGCGATGGCCGTGAACCCCGTGCCGGTGGGAGTGTTGGACACTTGGCCATCAAGATCCCTGCCCCAAGCGGCGATGGAACCTGCGACGGCAATCTGGGCCTGCGAGCCCATCGTGACCAGGCAGGCCAAGCCAAGGAAGCAAATCATGCGGTAAATCATCGGACCTTTCTTTCTAAAACTGAGTTGCTTGGAGCCACACGGGCTCCCCAATGTTGAAACGGAGTTCTCCTCCCGCAAGGCGCGGGAGAAACGTCATGCAGCAGGGACGGAGAACCTCTGTGTGGCGAAGGGGAGTTCTCTCTCCGGGGAAGTCGAACATCGACCCCGAAGACCTCGACTCCGCTTTGCACCACGCAGACGGCTTCGCCATGGAAGAGGTTAGAAACCGATCCAAGATGGTGCCACCCCCCGGTTGGACCGAGAGGTTTTCGTCGGGTCCGGTCCTTCGCTCGCAGCTTCTGCCAGTTCACGAGTGGCCTGGAGAAAGGACCCTGCGGGAACAGGGCGAGTCGTGGATCCCTGCCGAGGTTCCACTTCACTCACGCCGCCTGAGACTCCCGCTCAGACCACCACGCGTGGCAAGACCCCTGGGCAGGAGGGTTCAATTGGTGGGCGGGGGCGATACTGCGGACAGTCCGTACAGAAACAGGCGGATTGCCTGGTGGACCTGTTCGCGACCAGGTGCGTGCACCGGTGCGAAGCCGGAACACATCAGGGGCAGGGGCGGCATCACCACGCCCAGCAGCCTCTCCGCAGCCCACCGCGGGTCCGGGACATGCAGCGTTCCCAGTCGATGCAGGCTTTGCAGAAACTCCGCCATCTCGCGCAGTCCGCGTCCGAAACCTGACTCGTAAATCAACCGCGCATTTTCGGGAAAGCGACGCCCTTCCGACATCAGCACAAAGCACATGTTCGCCCCCTCGTCCGAGAGCAGAACCTGAAGCAGCGTATGAAAATAGTCCGTCAGCATCACTTCCGGATTCGTGCTGGTCGGGTTGAGTCGCGGGAGTTTCGAAAACACTTCCTCGGCACGCTCTCGCACCGCCTCTTCAAACAGCTTTTCCTTGGAAGGAAAATGGTTGTAGACCGTGGCCTTCGAGACACCGGATTTCGCAGTCACCTGGTCCATGCTGGTGTCGGCGAAGCCCTGCGTCATGAACAATTCACGCCCCGCCTCCAGGATCTGTCGCCGCTTCTGCTCTGACCGCGTCGGAGCCGGCTTCGTCTTCAAGGTATTGACCTCCATCAGTGCGGGTCCTGGTTCCGGATTCCTTCAGGGTCGTGCTTGTCAGACGGCAGCAGGTTTACTCAACGCCCCTGTCGAGTGAGACGCGAGGCGTCCGTCCTGCAATTCGAGAATCCGGTCGGCGATATCCAGCACCCGGGTGTCGTGAGTCACCATCAGGATCGGCCGACCCTGCTCTCTCGCCAGGGCCTGCAGCAGGTTGACCACCTCGCGCCCGGAGGCTCCATCAAGGGCCGCCGTTGGCTCATCGGCGAGGACCAGTTGAGGTCCGCCAACCAGGGCGCGGGCGATGGCCACACGCTGCCGCTGCCCTCCCGACAGCCGCGCGACCTGGTAGTGCAGTCGATCGCCCAGCCCCACCTGCTCCAGCATCCGCGCGGCCCGCTGTCGTCCTTCCTCCGCGGAGACGTTCGGCTGCAGCTCGAACATGACCTGCACGTTTTGCAGTGCGGTCAGGTAGGGCAGCAGATTGTGCGCCTGAAAAATGAAGCCAATCCGCCGACGGACTTCCAGCAGGTCACGCGGCCCCGGGTTGTGAAGCCTGTAGCCCAGCACATGCATCTGGCCCTCCTGCATGCTCCTCAGGCCCGCAATCAGCGTCAACAACGTGGTCTTACCCGAGCCGGAAGGACCTGTCAGAAGCACGATCTCCCCAGGCTCAATGGCAAACTCCACTTCGAACAGGATCTGCTTCCGCAGCTCGCCCTGTCCGAAGAAAAAGTTCACTCCCGAACACTGAATCACCGACGACACAGCGGGCATGCTGGACCCGGCACTCTCGGCCCGCGAATCCCCGGCGGTCCCACGGGCCCCATTCGTGGTGTTCATCAGAAGACCTCCGCAGGGTCGGCAGACGACAGCCTGCGAATCGCGAACAGACCCGACAGGGCACACATCACGACGGTCACCGCCGCGAGAAAAATGCCCCGGGCGGGGTCCAGTGTCAGGGGGAGCTGAGTCACGTTGCGGAGTGCCGCGTACAGCATCGCCGCGATGAGCGTCCCCGGGACGAAACCGAGCAGTCCCAACTGCAGTGATTGCGCCAGGATCAGCCCGCGGAGATAGGCATTCGAAAAGCCCATCGCCTTCATCGTCGCGTACTGCGGCAGGTGATTGGTGACATCGGTGTACAGGATCTGGTAGACGACGATGAAGCCAATGAAGAAGCCCACAAACGTCCCGGCAGAGAAAATGACGCCGATCGGTGTCGCAGACTTCCAGTACTTCAGCTCGATGTCGGCGAACTGGTCCCTGGTCAGCACCAGCACCTGCTCTCCCAGCTGTTGCTGAAATTGCCGCTGCGCTGCTTCCACCGAGACCCCGGGCTTCAGCCGCACAACACCCAGGTCGATGTGCCCCGGATCACGTTCCGAAAACAGGCGAAGAAAATTGGCGTGGCTGACCAGCAGGTTCCCGTCGATGCCGAAGGAGGCTCCCAGGTCGACCAATCCCGCCAGCTTCATCCTGCGGCGATTCAGCTCTGGCTTGATGTCAGCTCCCCGCTCCAGCTCACCGACGACGTTGCCAAAGCGGGGCCGCGCCAGCCGGTCATAGAGAAACACATCCCGCTGGCGCAGGCTGGCCAGCTGGTCAGCCAGTCCGGGAATGCTCAAGCCGGGGGATTCGGTCTCAATTCCATAACACTGCATGCTCCGCATTTCGCCGTTCCAGGGATTCTTCCATTCGATCGGCGCCAGGTAGATGCCCGACACAGACACGACGTCGGGGCTGCCCTTCAGGCGATACAGCAGGCGACTTGAAAAGACCTTGCTGTGCAGCAGATGCTCGTACTGGCTGTGAATGACGACGACCTCGCCAGCCAGTGAACCATGCAGCACCACCGCGCTGGCGAAGAGGGCCTTCATCAGCCCCAGCTGCATCCACATCAGCACCACCGACACCATCACGCCGCTGACAGCGGCGAACAGCTTCATCTTCTCATGCCTGAGCTGCAGCCAGGAGAGGCCAATCCGCTGGCTCATGGCTGGCCCCCGGGCTGGGTTGCCGGCCCTGCGGATTCCGTCGCCGTGACCCGCTGCGGGTCATGGGGACGGGGTGCCCGCCCGGACGCCGAGTTGGTCTGCGGGGGAGGTGCCTGGAGCGCGTGAGCGGATGTGCCTTCGGTCTCGATGGTCACTTCGACCTTGGCGTAGGAAAGGCCGGATACGAGTTGACTGTCCGGCTCATCGAGCACGATCCGCACCTCCACCACGCGGGCGTCGATGTCGTCGACCGGATCATCGGAGAGCACGTCCTTGCGTCCCACCAGCCGACCGATTTCGATGACCGATCCCTGCAGGGTGCGCTGCTGCTCGCGCAACAGGATGGACGCCCGCTGGTTCAGCTTCACCCGCAGGATGTCGGCCTCATGAATCTCGGCCACAACATGCATCTGGCTGGTGTCTCCCAGCTCGAGCAGCCCCTCGGGGCCGATGCGCTCGCCGGCGCGATTGTTGATCTTGAGAATTTCGCCGGCAATCGGGCTGCGGACTTCCGTGAACGCCAGATCGGCGACGGCCCGCTGCAGGGCGGCCTTGGCCCGGGCCACTTCCGCCTCGGCGTGCTCGACATCCACCTGCCGGACCTCGCTGATCGCGGCCAGCCTGGCCTCATGCCCCAGCAGCTCGTGCCGCAGGACGTTGACCTCGGACTGGCGGACGTCGAAATCATCCTGGGAGGTGGCGTTCCGCTCGATGAGCTTGCGGACGCGATCGAGTTGGCGCTCCGCCAGTTCCAGCTTGCGGCGGGACTGATCGAGCAGCGCCTCCTGGGCGGCAATCTCACCCGCCTTGGCACCAGCCCGGACTTTCGCGAGCGACTTCTCGGCCAGCCGAATCTCAGTCCGCGCCTGCTCCAGGTCAGCTGCCTCACGGGGGTGGGAATCGAGCACGGCCAGGACCTCTCCCACGGCGACCCGTTGGCCAACGGCAACGCGCAGCTCCGCGATGACGGGTGGTTCGAGCACCGACGGGGCGTGGATATGTCGCACGTCGCTCCCCGGCTCGATGCGACCCAATCCCCCCACACCGCGGGGTGCGATGGGAGTGGCCACCGGCTCTGCGGACGGCCGCTGCGGCCAACTCGAAAGGCCCATGACCAGCAGTGCCATACCCAATCCCAGAACCAGGATGACAGTTTTCATCAGGTTTCCATCCGCACCAGGCTCACTCGGAATTGGGCTGAGAAAGGGCGAATTGCAGCGGACCCTCTCAATGGACTGAACGGTTCAGTCTTCTCAAACAATAGGACCCTGAACAGTCCAGTTCAACGCCGCTTCGAGTCGTTTTGGGGGCAGATTTCGGCAGATGGAAAGAAGGGGGGAGTGGCCAATGGAGTGCGTGTCAGTTGTCAGCGGGCGGATCAAAATCCTGGACGACTGCGATCCCATCGGATGAATTCCCCAGCCGGAAGGACGGCGGCTCCCCAACCTGGAGTACGGCGCTTCCGCCGTCTTCCCATGCGGAGTCACCAACGCGCAGCTGACGGATGGCGGTCTCCCGCAAAGGAGGACTTCCAGGGAGACTGCGTCGTCTTCGACACTGGCCGGCGAGTGGGAGACTATCGCAGGCCAAATCGTGCCGTGCGGGAGCGTGGGCGTGCGGATTGATCGTGGCCTCCGACCGCATGGGAAGACGGTGGAAACACCGTACTCCAAGTGAGACGTCGTCGATGGCTGAGGGCTGATACCGAAATGGTCTGTTCGGCGATTCCGGCTGTCGGACGAGGAGAACTGAACCGACAGCCTCCCCATTCGGCTGTGGATCCAGGCGGGTCCGATCAGGCAGGGGGGCGCCCTCTCACCGGGCGCCGCGCAAGAGCATTGCGGGCGCCTCGGTGACGGTCGGCGAGCTGTGCCACACAGCGCAGTCCTTGGCGGGACTCACGCAGTCCGGCGACGCGACTGGCGCCAAACCACAGCGATCGCCCCCAAACCGGTCAGCACAACGGTCGAGGGCTCGGGCACAGCTGGTGACTGCACGGCCCGCAGTGCGAAGGCAGTGTAATCCCCGGCTGCAATAGCCGTGAAGCCGTTGCCGGTTGGGGAATTCGATACTTGGCCACCGTAGTCATCTCCCCAGGCAGCAATCGATCCGTCGGTTCGCAGTGCGTAGCCGGTGTAGGCCCCGGCGGCGATGGCCGTGAACCCGGTGCCGATTGGGATATTGGAAACTTGACCGGCGCTTTCATATCCCCAGGCGACGATCGATCCATCAACCCGCAACGCAAAGCCAGTAAAGTACCCAGCCGCAATCGCTGTGAAATCATTACCGGATGGGATATCGGAGACTGTTCCATAGTCGTCAGAGCCCCATGCGACAATCGACCCGTCTGCTCGCAGGGCAAAGCCGTTGCTAGACCCTGCGGCAATGGCCGTGAATCCAGATTCGGTTGGCGTGTCAGACACTCTGCCACCACCGTCGTCATTTCCCCAAGCAACGATTGACCCGTCGGACCGCAGGGCGTACCCGTGGACCGTTCCGAAGCTAATCGCCGTGAACCCGATTTCGGTTGGCGCGGTGCTTAGCTCGTTGGATTGCTCGTAGCCCCATGCGGCGATTGATCCGTTGGCACGCAGGGCGTAGGTGGTGGTGAAGCCGCCTGCGATAGCTATGAATCCAGGGTTTGCTGGGGTATCGGACACCAAGCCGTAGGTCATCCAGCCCCAAGGTGCGATCGAACCGTCAGTCCGGAGGGCGTAGCCGGTGTAGGCCCCGGCGGCGATGGCCGTGAACCCGGTGCCGGTGGGAGTATTGGACACTTGGCCATAGTCATCGTCGCCCCAAGCCACGATGGAACCTGCGACGGCAACCTGACCCGTCGAGCCGAGCGTGATCAGGCAGGCCACGCTCAGGAAGCAAATCATGCGGTAAATCATCGGAACTGTCTTTGCAGAACTGGGTTGCTTGGAGCCATACAGGCTCCTCTATGCGGAAACGGAGTTCTCCTCCCGCAAGGCGCGGGAGGAACGTCAGGCAGCAGGGGCGGAGAACCTCTGTGTGGCGAAGGGGAGTTCTCTCTCCGGAGAGGTCGAACATCGACCCCGAAGACCTCGACTCCGCTTTGCACCGCGCAGACAGCTCCGCCCCGGAGAAAGATAGGAACCTGACCGGCATCCGCACCAAAAAAGATGAAATGGAGACACAAATTGCAGGTTTGGTGATCCACCGCTCTCGAATCAACGGACCGACCCGATGGACGACCCTGGAAAGAGACCCGACACGTCTTCGTTGGCTGAAGCGAACAACCGGTTGCAAAAGCGGCACCTGGAGCACGGCGCTTCCACCGTCTTCCCATGCGGAGTCACCCCCACGCGGCTGACGGATGGCAGTCTCCCGCACAGGAGGACGCCCATTGAGACCTCGTCGTCTGCGACTCTCGCCGATGACTGGGCGACTGTTGCAGGCCAAGTCGAGCCGTGCGGGAGCGCGGGCGTGCGGATCGACCGTCGCCTCCGACCGCATGGGAAGACGGTGGAAACACCGTACTCCAAGT
>CAIUHT010000494.1 GCA_903898975.1 uncultured Planctomycetaceae bacterium | reverse complement strand
TTCAGCCGCTCGCGGTCGTCGACCTCAATCTCGACGCCATCGACTAGAATGGTGGCCATGCTGCAAAACTCGTGAAGGAATCGTCTGTGATCGCGGACTGCGGCAGGGGGTGCTTCTCAACTCGCGGTGACACGCCCGGGCCGCACTCCCGGGGCATCGGTCACCTCGCACGGACTCTGATCGACCGATCTCAGTGGGTCAGCTCAACCAGCGCCAGGGCCGGTTCCTCCTGCTGATAGCCCGTCGGATTCGTCCGCCGGATGTACTCTTCCAGTTCAGGCCGGAACTTCGCCAGGGCGTTCTTCAGGGGCCACGCGGCACCATCCGCCAGCCCGCAGATGGTTGTCCCCGGCATGATGCCAATCGAAGTCGAGATGCTCTGCAGAATCTCGAGGTCTTTGAGCCGCCCCTTCCCCTGTCGAATTCGCGACAGCAGCCGCTCGGACCAGCTGGTTCCTTCCCGGCACGGGGTGCACTGCCCGCACGACTCATGGGCAAAAAACCGGCAGGCGTTGTAGAGGTAATCGACCATCGACACGGTCTCGTCCATCACCGTGACCGCCGCTGTTCCCAATCCCAGGCAACCCACCTTGCCCGGACCGGCGAAGTCGAGAGGCGTGTCAAATTCCTTCTCGGTCAGCAGGCCCATGCTCAGCCCGCCTGGAATCGCCGCCTTCCCCTTGCGGCCTTTCCACACACCGCCGCCATGCACCTCGATGAGCTCCCGGCAGGTGACCCCCAGCGGCAATTCGACACACCGCGGCGTGTTGACATGCCCGCTGATGCAGTACAGCTTGGGTCCATAACTGCCCGGGTCGCGCGGTCCCGTCGAGGGGACACCCATCGTCTTGAACCAGTCGGGACCGCGGTTGACGATGTGCGGGACGTTCGCCAGGGTTTCAATGTTGTTGACCACCGTGGGCTTGCGGAACGCCCCCTCGATGGCGGGGAACGGAGGCTTGATGCGGGGCCACGCCCGCTTCCCCTCGAGGCTCTCGATCAGCCCGGTCTCTTCCCCACAGATGTACGCCGCCGCTCCACGGTGCAGATAGATGTCGAGATTGAACCCGCTGCCGTGCAGATCCTTCCCCAGCAGCCCCGCCGCGTAACACTCGTCAATCGCCTGCTGCAGCCGACGGTACGCGGTGGGATACTCGTACCGCACATAAATGTAAGCGGTCTGGGCACGGGTGGCGAAGCACCCGATCATGATCCCTTCCAGCACCTGGTGCGGGTCCAGCTCCATCAGGATGCGGTTATTGAACGTCGCCGGCTCGCTTTCGTCGGCGTTCACACACATGTAGACGGGGCCGGGGTGGTCCTTGGGAAGGAAGCTCCACTTGAGACCACAGGGGAAGCCCGCCCCTCCGCGACCGCGCAGGTTCGAAGACTTCACCAGTTCGACCGTGTCGTTGGGCGACATGGTCTTCAGCACCTTGCGAATCGCCTGGTACCCACCGCCCGCCTGGTAGACCGCCAGCGTATGGCTGTCGGGCTTGTGTATGTTCGCCGTGAGGACAGGTTCGAAGTCGGCCACGGATGAGAATCCTTGAAATGTCTGAACTGGAATCGCAGGGAGCGGGCGGCAGGCTTGGGTCGCGGCCCCTCGCAGGGCCGACCCGCAGGCGCTACCCCCCCTTGCCGTCGGCTTGCAGCTTCAACTGGTTGGCCACTTCACCGGCCGTTTCCACATCGAGGTTCTTGTAAACCCGCTCGTTCGCCAGCATCGCCGGGGCGAAGTCGCACAACCCCAGGCATTCGCCAAACTCAAGGGTCACCTTGCCATCGGCGGTCGTGTGCCCGGGGGCGACCCCCAGTTTCTGCGACAGCGCCTCGAGCACCTCTTCCCCACCCCGCAGCGAGCAACTGATGGACCGGCAGACCCACGCCCGCACCTTGCCGCACGGCTCCGACTTGAAGAATCCGTAAAACGACAGCGTGTCGTAAACCTGGGCGGGCGACAGCCCCAGCATCTCGGCCAACTCGGGAATGGCCTGCTGGGGAACGTGCCGGAGGTGCTCGTTGATAATGTGCAACGCGGGGAGCGTGACCGCCTGCCGCGTGGGGTACCGGGGGAAGTAGGCCTCAATCTCAGCCCGCATGGCCGGGGTGAGGACGGGCTGGGCGGTCGTGGCGGACATGCTCGAAACCTGCAACAGGCGGGCCACCAGGGCGGGAACCATCCCGGCCCCGGCGGCTCAGTCAGAAGAAGTGTGGAGAAGAACGGGAGGGAGCGGGCCGACTAGCGGTCCAACTCGGCGGCGATGATGTTCAGACTGCCCAACACCGCCACGATGTCACTCACCAGGTGCCCCTTCATCAGGTGCGGGAACATCGCGAAGTGAACGAAGCTGGGAGGCCGGCAGCGGGCCCGGTACGCAATGTCGCTGCCGTCGCTGGCCAGGTAGAAGCCCAGCTCTCCGTTCGGGGCCTCGACCGCGGCGTAGCATTCATCCCGGGGGGCCTGAAAACCCCGGTTGGTCATCACCACCTCGAAGTGGGTGATCAACCCCTCGATGGTGTTGTAGACCCGGGTCTTGTCGGGCAGCACGGTCCGGTCGCCCATGGGGACATTGACCGGGCCAGGGGGGAGGTTTTCGATCGCCTGCTCGACAATCTTGACGCTCTCGAGCATCTCGTCCATCCGCACGAGGTAGCGGTGGAAACAATCCCCCACATCCGAGCAGACGACCTGAAAATCGAAGTCGGAATACGCCAGGTACGGGTCATCCTTCCGCAGGTCGCGGGTCACCCCACTGGCCCGCGCGACCGGGCCCGTCGCCCCGCGGTTGATCGCCTCCTCCCGCGTCAACACCCCGATCCCCTTCGTCCGTTCGACGAAGATCCGATTGCGGTTCAGCAGCCGACAGATGTCGGAGTGCACCTTCGGGAACTCCTTGACGAACTGCCGAACCTGCGCGATGAACTTCGGGGTGGCGTCATACATCAGCCCCCCGACCCGCGTGTAACTTGTGGTGAACCGGGCGCCGCACAGGGTCTCAAAGACCTGGTACAGCACCTCCCGCTGGTTGAACGCATACAGGAACGCGGTGAACGCCCCCGTGTCGAGCGCACAGGCACCGTTGCTGAGCAGGTGGTCGCTGATGCGGGCCAACTCGGCCAGGATCGTGCGGATGTACTGGCACCGCGGCGGCAGTTGCAGCCCCAGCAGCGTCTCGACCGCGTGATGCCAGGCAATGTTGTTTGCCAGCGGCGAGATGTAGTTCATCCGGTCGGTGACCGTGACGTACTGGTTGTAATTGAGGTGTTCGCCAATCTTTTCGAAGCCGCTGTGCAGATAGCCAATGTCGGGCCGGGCATCGACGACCCGCTCTCCCTCAATCTGCAAGACCAGCCGCAGCGTGGTGTGCGTCGCCGGGTGCTGCGGCCCGAAGTTCAGGGTCCAGCGATACTCCTGCTCCAC
>CAIUHT010000493.1 GCA_903898975.1 uncultured Planctomycetaceae bacterium | reverse complement strand
CGCCACTGGCCGCCCAGCAGGTTCCCCAGCCCCCCACGGTCGTCCCCGAGGCCAAGCTGCAGTCGGTCTACAGCGACCCCCGGTTCTTTGAAGGCCCGGTCTGGGACCCCGCCTCCAAGAAGCTGTACTTCACGGCGTTTGGGAAAGAGAAGAGCGACACCCAGATCCTGCGGCTTGACGCACCGGGCCAGGTGACCGTGTGGGCCGACAAGACCGAGGGGGTCAACGGCATGGCCTTGGCCAACGATGGGAGACTGCTGGGGGCCCAGGCCTTTGGACACCGGGTGCTGAGCTATCAGATCGGTCCGACGGGCCCCGCTGACACCAAGGTGCTGGTGTTCAATCCGAAGTGGAACCAGCCCAACGACGTGGCCCAGGCCCCAAACGGGGACATCTACTTCACCGATCCCGACTTCGAAAACAAGCAGACCAGTGGCGTGTACCTGCTGCTGGCCGACGGAACCGTGCGGCGGATCATCACCGACCTGCAGGTTCCCAACGGGCTCAAGGTCTCGAATGACGGACGCACGCTGTACGTCGCCGACGATGGTCCCATGAACTGGCGCTCGTACCCCATTCTGCCCGATGGCACCGTGGGGCCAGGGAGCCTGTTCTTCGATCCGCCGGTGGCCGCCGACAAGCGGCAACCTCCCGACGGGTTCACCATCGACGAGCGGGGGACGCTGTACCTCTCGGGGAGCGGCGGAGTCTGGGCGGTCGACCGCCTGGGGGGCTTGCAGGGGATGATTCCGGTCCCCGAGTTCTGCTCGAACGTCGCCTTTGGGGGCGAAGATGGCAAGACGCTCTACCTGACGTGCGACAAACAGGTTTACAGCCTGGCGATGAAAGTGCGCGGGGGGCAGTTCACCCGCACAAACAAACCGCGGACCGCTCCCGCGGTGCCCGCCGCCTCGGCCACCCCCAAGCCAGCCACCCCGGCTCCCGCAGCCAAGCCAGTCGCCGCTCAGCCGACGCTGAAAGAGAACGTGGTCTACGGGACAGTCGGTGGCGAGCAGCTGACACTGCACCTGGCCCAACCCCAGGGAGCGGGTCCCTTCCCCGGGGTGCTGTTCATCCATGGAGGTGGCTGGTCGGGGGGCAAGAAAGACGATCACAAGAACGAGGCGCTGGAAGCGGCCAAGCGGGGCTATGTGGCGGTGACGGTGGGATATCGCCTCGCGCCGAAGTCAAAGTTCCCCGCACAGGTCGAGGATGTGAAGTGCGCGGTCCGCTGGATGCGGGCTCATGCGGCGGAACTGAAGCTGAATCCCAAGAAGCTGGGAGCGGTCGGTTTTTCCGCCGGTGCGCACCTCGCGATGATGCTGGGGACGATGGAGAAAGAGGACGGCCTGGATGAGGCGGGCGGATGGGCCGAGCAGTCGAGCAAGGTTCAGGCGGTGGTCGAGTTCGCTGGGCCGACCGATCTGCTGGCCGAGATTCCCGAGGTGTCGAAGGGCATCCTGAAGAACTTCCTGGGGGGCACAGCCGAGGAGCTGAAGGACGCCTATCGCCGCGCGTCGCCCATCACCTACGTGACCGCCGGGGATGCCCCGATGCTGCTGTACCAGGGGACGGAGGACCCACTCGTGCCGTGGCAGCAGGCACAGTTGATGGCGCAGGCGATGGCGAAGGCAAAGGTCCCGGGGCGGGTGGAACTGCTCCTGGGAGCGGGGCACGGCTGGGGAGGCACGGACCTGCAGGACAGCGTCCGCGGCATGTGGGAGTTTCTCGAGCGGAACCTCAAGTAAGAGCTCCCGAGGCCCAACGCCCGGCACCTCGCAGGCCGGTCAATGACAACGGTCGCTGTCAGCTCTCCAACAGGTCGAGATACGGGTCGAACCCGGCGGGGATGATCTGCGCTCGCCGACGTTTTGTCTGTCGCACCAGCCAGCGTCGCTCTTCGAACTGCTGCCGTTCCACCGCCCGCTGCGCTCGCAGAAACCATGGGGCCAGGGCGTCGCAATCGCCCGGCTTGCTTGCGGCCCCCTCGCGCAGGGTCCGGCATTGAGCGGCGGAGAGGCCGCGATCAAGCAGGTCGTCATCGAGCGCCAGAAACTGCCGCACGCTGCCGGGATCTCCCTGCCGGGCACACCGCCCAAACAACTGCCGGTCCACCCGCGCCGAGTCGTGCAACTCGGTCCCGATGACGTGCAGCCCCCCCAGGTCGGCGACCCCTGCACCCAGCAGAATATCGGTCCCCCGTCCCGCCATGTTGGTGGCGATTGTGATCCGCCCCCGTTGACCGGCCTGGGCCACCAACTCGGCCTCGGCGGCCAGGCGCCGGGCATGGAGCACCTCGTGGGGAATTCCCGCCTCCCGCAGCACCTGCGACAGCTCTTCACTGCGGTCGATGGACCGCGTCCCCACCAGCACCGGTCGCCCGCGGTCACGCAGATCGGCGACCTCGGCGCAGATCGCGGCGAACTTTTGCGCCGTTGTCGCCAAGACCCGCGTTGGCCAAATCTCTCGCCGGCAGGGACGGTGCGTGGGAATCACGATCACCGGCCGCTGGTAGAAGGTGCGGAATTCCCGCGCTCCATCGAGTGCCGTCCCGGTCATCCCGGCCAATTGCTCATACCCGGCGAAGAATTCCTGGACGGTGATCCGGGCGGTGGTCTCACCCGGCGGTGTGACCGGGACCCCTTCCCGCGCCTCGACCGCCTGATGCTGGCCGCCTCGCCACTGCCGCCCCTCGGCCAGGCGACCAGTGAACTCATCCACAATCACGATCTTCTGCTGCCGGATCACGTAGTGCCGATCGCGGATCAGCTCACGCTCGACGCGCACGGCCAGCTCCACCCCCGCTTCCAGCTCAGGGTTGGTGAGCCGTTCGATCTCGGGAGTCACCGCGCGCCTGACCCGCTGGCGACCCGCGTCGGTCAGTTCGACTCGATGCTCGCGGGGGTCGTGCTCAAAGTCTGCGGTCTCGCGCAGCTCGCGGGCTAGGTTTGCCGCCCACCGGGCCAGGGCGACCCGTTGAGCCGCATCGGCGACCTGGCCCGAGATGATGAGGGGAACCCGGGCTTCGTCCAGCAGCAGGCTGTCGGCTTCGTCGAGCAAGGCCCGCCGCAGGCCGCGCTGCACAGGTTCCTCAGCCGCCTCGGCAGGGCGACCTGGCCGGCTGGCGGGGTCGCTGGCAGAGCCGGACTGGCCGGCGAACAGCAGTTGCGCCTCCCGCCGGGCCCGGAGCGCGAGCCGGTCGCGCAGAAAATCGAACGCGAGTTCGCGGGCGGTCGAGTACGTGATGTCGGCGCGATAGGCTTCGCCGCGGCGCGAGCGGGGTAGGGACTGGGCAATCGAGGCGACGCGCAAGCCCAGCGTCTGGTAGAAAGGCGACCCCCAGTGGGCGTCGCGGGTCGCGAGATAGTCGTTGGCGGTCGCCACGTGCACCCCTTCGCCCGCCAGTGACGAGACCGCCGCGGCAAGAGCGGCCACGACGGTCTTCCCTTCGCCGGTCGCCATTTCGATCATCACCCCCCGGCGGAGGGCCAACGCCGCCAGCACCTGCACATCGTGGGGCCGCAACCCGAGGGCCAACTCGCTGGCCCAACAGGCGGTCGCGAGACCGGCGCAGTGGAGGGAGGGGTCTTGAGGGCGAACCCGCAGCTGATAGCGGAGCGAGCGAAATTCCTCGACCGGAGTGCGGGAGGAGGTGGTGGCCAATTGCGACTGGAGCCGACGCACCACCTGCAATTCGCGCCTGAGGGAGTGCGGGATGCCGGTCCCCCGCCCAAACCACTGCTGCAACCGCTCGGCGATCGACATGGGTGGAGCGAGACCGGGGGAGGTGAAAACGGCTCCTCGTCCGCGACGGGGAGAGG
>CAIUHT010000492.1 GCA_903898975.1 uncultured Planctomycetaceae bacterium | reverse complement strand
GGTCGGGAACCGAGGTCGCGCTGATCGAGCCGAGGGTTCGCACAGAGCTGATCGCAGGGCAACCACCGTCGAGCAGCCACCTTGAAGCAGCCCGTGAAAAATAGAACATATGAATAGTTATCAAAAAGGTCTTCACGATCCCCTTCTGGACTCGTGATCGATTCCCGGCGGTTTTTCACCCCCGAAACTCCCCGTTCAGCCGATAGTTGTCTGGACAACTATTGTTGGGACATCTACGATTGGCTGATGAGCGGTTCTTCCCCGGCCCCCATCCATGCACGGTTCGACTCGCTGGAACAGGAAGCGTTCCTGAGCCTGTGGCGGACTTACGATCGGTTGCGGGCCCTCGAAGAAGAGTTCTTTCGCGGCTGGGAATTGACCGGTCAGCAGTACAACGTGCTGCGACTGCTCGAAGCCCATCGCGAGGGACCGTTGGGAACCCTGGACCTGGCCAATCGGCTGGTCTCCCGGGCTCCCGACATCACCCGCATGCTCGACAAGCTCGAGCAGCGGGGGCTGGTCGAGCGGGCTCGTTCCGACTCCGACCGACGGGCGGTGCTGGTCTCGCTCTCCCCCGCGGGACGTGACCTGCTCGCCCAGATTCGTGAACCATTGCGTGAGTGTCACGAGCGGCAATTGGGGCACCTGCCCCCAGAGGCTCTCGAGCAGTTGATTCGTCTCATGCGGCAAGTGCGGGCCCCGCACGAAGCCGACGGCAGCAGCTGGTCTTAAACCTGTTGGTCTCCAGCCTTCCAGTCTCCAGCCTTCCAGTCTGAAGTCTGTTGGGCTTTCGATCGCCTGCCGGAGTCTGTTGCTCTTCTTCGTCCCAGTCAGTCTCAGCCCTCCAAATCCTCAATCCCCGATCACGAGGCTCTTCGATGCAGGCGACTCCCCGGAACGATTACGACGTGGTGGTGGTGGGTGGTGGTCCTTCGGGCTCGACCACCGCGACGCTGATTGCCCAGCAGGGGCACAAGGTCGCCCTGTTTGAGCGTGACCACTTTCCCCGCTTTCACATTGGCGAGTCGCTGATTCCCCAGACCTACTGGGTGCTCAAGCGGCTCAACATGCTCGACAAGCTCAAGGGGAGCCACTTCATCGAGAAGTACAGCGTGCAGTTCGTGACCGAGCACGGCAAGCTCTCCGAACCGTTCTACTTCTGGGACAACAAGCCGCACGAGTCGTCGCAGACGTGGCAGGTTCGACGCAGTGAATTCGACCACCTCATGCTCAACAACGCCCGCGAGCATGGCGTGGATGTGTTTGAAGGGGCGCGGGTGCACGATGTGCTGATGACCCAGGGGAAGGCGACCGGGGTGCGGGTGTCGGTCGGGACCGACGCACCGATCCGCGAGGTCCGCTCGAAGGTGCTGGTCGATGCCAGTGGCCAGCAGTCGATTGTGCAGGGCAAGCTGGGGCTTCGCGAGTGGGATCCCCAACTCAAGAAAGCCGCCCTCTGGACCTACTGGAAGGGAGCCTACCGTGATGTGGGCCGGGACGAGGGGGCGACCATCGTCATGCAGACCAAGGGGAAGAACGGCTGGTTCTGGTACATCCCCCTGCACGATGACATCGTCTCGGTCGGGGTCGTGGCCTCTCATGACTATCTCTTCAAGAACCGCGGCACGACCGACTTCGAGCAGCTGTACTTTGAAGAAGTCGCTCGTTGCCCGGGGGTCCAGCCCCGGATTGCGAACGCCCAGCGGTGCGACATCTTCCGCGCTCAAAAAGAGTACTCGTACCGCTCCCGCAAGGCGGCGGGTGATGGCTGGGTGCTGGTGGGCGACGCGTTCGGCTTCCTCGACCCGCTGTACTCGTCGGGCGTGCTGCTCGCGCTGGTCTCGGGGCAGATGGCGGCTGATGCCGTTTCCGACGGGCTGAAGAACAACGACACCTCCGCCGCCGCCTTGGGCAAGTGGGAGCCGGGTTACGTCGCCGGTATGGACCGGATGCGGCGCCTGGTGTGCGAATTCTACGACGGCTTGAACTTCGGCCGGTTCGTCAAGAAACACCCGCACCTGAAGGGGCTGGTCACCGATGTGCTGATCGGCGACCTCTTCAAAGACGACATCGACGTGCTCTGGCCCCTGATTGACGAGATGAAGGCCGAGAAGGCAGCCGAGATGCAGGCGGCTGCCATGGTGGGCGCGGTCTGAGACCTCCCCTCGCTTCCCCGAACTGACCCCCGAGCGAGTCATGTCGACCTCCCACCTGCTGGTGCACGTGCTGGCCACCTTGGCCACCGTGTTGATCGTGGGCCAACTGCTCGGCCGGTTGTGCCGGCGGTTCGGTCAGCCCGAGGTCATCGGCCAGGTGCTGGCGGGCATTGCCCTGGGCCCGTCGCTCTTGGGGGGAATCTTCCCGGAAGCTCTCGCGTGGCTGATTCCCGGGGAAGCGGCCGATCCCACCCGACGGGTGGCGACAGGGTTGCAGGTGCTGGCTCAATTGGGAGTCACTCTGTTTCTGTTCCTGGTCGGTCTCGAATTCGATCCGCGAGCCTTGCGGGGGCAGGTCCGCACGGCCGCTGGGCTGGCGGTGGGTAGCCTGGGAGTCCCCCTGGTGGCGGGGGTGCTGCTGGCTGGGGCGATCGCTCCGTGGGTGGCCCCCGCGGGTGTCGACCCCGTGCACTTCAAGCTGTTCCTGGGGGTGGCGCTGTCGATGACCGCGTTCCCCATTCTCGCGCGGATTCTGACCGACCTCGGAGTCTCGCGGAGCGACTCAGGCCGGCTGGCCCTGGCCACCGCGGCGGTCGCCGACCTGCTGGTCTGGTGCCTCCTGGCCCTGGTCATGGGGCTGGTGCAGGCGCAGTCGGGAGCGGGGTTGCGGGTCTGCCTGAGCGCGGCGGTGTTTGTCTCCGCAGTGTGGGGATTGGGGCGTCCGCTGGTTCGCTGGGCGATCCCCCGGCTCGATCGCCTTCCGCCTGAGGCCTCTGCAGTCTGGCTGCTGGCCCCCGTGCTGCTGTGTGCCCTGGTGAGCGAGCAGATTGGCGTGCACGCCATGTTTGGCGGGTTCCTGGCCGGGGTGATGATTCCCCGCGAGGCTCCCTCGGCGAAGCGCCTGGAAGCGTGGCTGCACCCCGTCGTGGTGGTGCTGTTGCTCCCCGCGTTTTTCGCGCTCACCGGGCTGCAGACCCGGATGGGGCTGGTGTCGGGTTGGAGCCAGTGGACCATCTGCCTGGCGATTGTGCTGGTGGCGATGCTGTCGAAGCTGGTGGGGACCTGGGCCTCGGGGCGACTGTTGGGTCTGCCCCATCGCGAGTGCCTGGGCCTGGGTGTGCTGATGAATGCCCGCGGGCTGATGGAGCTGATTGTGCTGAACGCGGGGCGGGAGATGGGGCTGGTCTCCGATTCGCTGTACGCGATGATGGTGCTGATGGCGCTCGTGACCACCGTGGTCACCGTCCCGCTGCTGAAATGGGTGAACTGGCCCGGAAATGGGGGCCTGGCCGAGGCTCCCGCCTCTTCCGCGTCGCGAGTCGAACCTGCCGGAGTCGCGTCTTAGCGACCTTGCTGACAGCGTCATCTTGTGACGGGAGCGTGGTCAAACCGACCGACTCGTCAATCATCAATTCTCTCGACAGGCGGACGCGAAAAGTTCGCACGCGTTAGTCGCCCGCGCGAAAAACCGCGATCGACGCCTGGTTGCCTGTGACGTCTGGCAGACGGTCGCACCGCGCCTCTCCGCGAATGTGACTGTCGTGAGCCGCGCCCGCTTCGGGCGACTTCGCCGGGTCTTCTGGGAATTTCACTGCGCCCTTGATGATTTGTGAGGGACGGGGAGAATGGAGGCTTGGTAAGCATGCGCATGGAGACGAGCGTCGACTGGCTGGGGAGTTCCCAGCGAAGTCGCAGGGCGCACCCCAGAAAGCTAAGGATCGGTTCGCACGCGCAGAAAGAGTCGATGCATGCGCCCGGACCGTCGCTTGTGGGACTCTGGCTTCCGCGTTGCCTGGGTGAACGACCCGGGTCGGTGCCGGGAGATGGAGCGGTGCCCAGAGTTCGCCCCGGCACAGAGAAGACTTGCTGACGGAGCGTGCCCTCGGACAGAGCTTCTGGGCTGCGGGCTGACCCCTTTGGGTGGTGAGTTCACGGAGGGATGAGTTCGGTCTGGGTGGTTCGTTGGGTGGCCTTTTCCAAACAGAGTTCGCGAACGCAGAGACGGCTTCCATGAATCCGCAGGCGACCGAGGCAACTCCAGGACGTGACGACGCCCGGATCCGGCGGATTCTGTGGGGGCTGGCGGTTGTGTTTGCCGGGCTGACCCTGCTGGGCTCGCTCGCGCCGTTTCGCTACCAGGGAACGGAGTGGGAGCGGGCAGTCGGGTGGCTGCAACGGACCTCGTGGCTCCGGCTGGCTCCGCAGCGGTGGGGCGACGGGCTGAACAACGTGCTGCTGTTTCTGCCGTTTGGTCTGCTGCTGCAGGGAGCGCTGACCTACCGTCGCGCGGGTGGACTGCGGGTAGCTGGCGCGGCGATGATCGTGCTGCTCGCCACGCTGTTGCAGGCGCTGCTGAATGAGTTCCTGCAGCACTGGTTTCCACCCCGCGTTCCCAATCCGGCCGATGTTCAGGCCAACCTGCTGGGAGCCCTGCTGGGCCTTGGGTTGTGGGAGGGAGGTCGGGGTTGGCTGGAGGCGAGGTTGCCCCGCTGGCTGAGGGCCGAGGTACTTCCGGGTGGCCTCGGGCTGGCGCTGATGGCTGGGCTGGCCGGGTGGGTGCTCTGGTCGCTCATGCCCCTGGCAATCACGCTGCACCCGGTCGATTTGATCCGCAAGATCTCGGAAGGGGCGTTGACCTGGAACCCGGTGTCGAAGAAATCGTGGGCGTTGTGGGGGGGCGAACCTGTCCGTGCCGTGGGGGGCCTGGTGGCAGGAGCACTCTTGGGTGTCTGGACCACCCGCTTCGCCCGGCCACCTCTCGCGCCCGCCCGCCCGTGGCTGACGGGTACGCTGGCGGCGGTGTTCCTGCTGATGGTCCTGGAGTTGCTGCAACTGCTGTTCAGCTCGCGTGGTGCCGCCACCATTGATGTGCTGGTGGGAGGCGTGGGGGCCGCGGTGGGGGCGGTCATCGCGCGACTCGCCGCAGGACCAGACCGGACTCGCCTGCTG
>CAIUHT010000491.1 GCA_903898975.1 uncultured Planctomycetaceae bacterium | reverse complement strand
AGGTCCCAGGTGGGGAAGGTGTTCGTGCTGTAGCGCTGGTGCACGAGGGCGATCGCCGATTCAAAATCGGGCTCGGCCAGGTCGAGGTAGTACGTCGGAATCTGGGTGGCCAGCAACAGCCCCTTGTAAATGAGCGTCTTGGTCGACAGGCTGGGGACGTAGAAGAACCGCCGCTGTGCCATGTCGCTGGTCGCGACCTGCTGTTCCATCCGCTTGCGGATCACGTACAGCTTCCACTCGAGCGCCTCGGCGTCGGGGGTCTCGGGGCCCCGGCCGACAAATACCTGTCGAATCTCGGGCTCCACCTTCGTGGCGGTCGATCCCAGCGAGCGATTGTCGCGGGGCACATCGCGCCACCCCAGGAAGACCTGTCCCTCTTCGCGGACGATGCTCTCGAACATCCGCTCGCAGGCGTCCCGCTCATCGGGCTGACTGGGCAGGAAGACCAACCCGGTGCCGTATTCCCCCGGGGGCCCCGGCAGGCGGATGTTCGCGTCGGCGCAGACGCGGGCGAGGAATCGGGCTGGCACCTGCACCAGGATGCCGGCCCCGTCTCCCGTGTTGTCTTCACAGCCACACGCGCCGCGGTGCTGGAGGTTGACCAGGATCCGTACGGCGTCGTCGACCAGTTGATGCGTCGGGACCCCCTGGATATTCGCGATAAATCCCACGCCGCAGGCGTCGTGCTCATTCGCGGGGTCATACAACCCCTGGGCGGTGGGAGGAAGCAGCCGATGATCGGGACGGGAACGCGACATGATGGAAACCTTCAGGAACGCAACGATGACGTGAGAGAAAATGGTTTGGGCGGGACGACCGGGGGAGGGCTTCACCAGGCTTCGCTGGAGGGACCGACCCGGCCTGTGTTGTGGGCTCGCTTCCCACCAGGGAAAGCCGAGGAACTGTCAGGCACGGCGGGCTGGTTTCGCGGGCGGGGTCAGGTCGGCTTGCGACGGGGAGCCCGCCGGGCTCTGCCGGGAGAGGCCTCCGCCACCCCGGCCCGCTTGGCCTTGAGAGGCGGGGGACTGGCGGTGTGGGAAGTGCCCGAGACGGCCGCCAGTTTCCCGGCCCGGGCTTTGACCCCGCTCTGTTGGCCTTGAGCGGGGGAGGCGTGTTTCGCCGCGCGTTTGGAGGGCAACCCCTTGGCCAGACCGGCGTTGCCTGGAGCTCGCAACACCGAGGGGTGGGTCCCGTTCCCCTTCGTGGTGGCTGCGTCTGTGCGAAGCTCGCCCGGCTGGGTCACTCCGGCATTGATTGGCTCGGAATGCGTCTCCCCCCGGCGAGGGCCGTCGGGCCGGGTTTGACCGTGCCGGGCGTCGGTCGAAGGTGTCCCTTCAGAATCTTCCGCACTGGTTGAGGCCTCGGCAGCATTGGCCGCCGCGACTCCCACCTCGGCGGCCAGCCGCTCGACAAACTGCCTGACAGCCGGGGAAAGATGCCGGTGCTTTTTGTGCACGATGCCGAGCGGACGAGTCAGCACCGCTCCGCCCAGCGGGAGCGCGACCAGCGTCCCCGCCAGCACTTCCTGGCCCACGGTCGCCTCTGGCAAGATCGCGACCCCAGACCCACATTCGACCGCTTTTTTGATGGTCTCGATGTTGTCGAATTCGTGCTGCACCCGGACCTGCACCCCCTCCTGCCTGAGCCAGCGATCGATGGCCCGGCGAATGGGGAGTTCACGGGTGAAACCGAGGAAGGTGACCCCGGCGAGTGCCTGCGGTGCCAGCCGTCCGCGAGCCAGCCGTTTCCCCAGCGGGTGACCCGGCGCCACCACCAGCACCATCGGTTGCTCTTGCCACGGGATCGAAACCAGCTCGGTCCCCGTGCGGGGGTACGACAACAGGCCGACATCGACCTGATCCAGCCGCAGCTGTTCGTACACGCGGTCGGGATGCTGATACTCGAGTCGCAGCACGGCGTCGGGGAACTCTTCCTCAAACCGGCGGACGAACCGCTCCATCTGCAGCAGCCCAACCGAATAAATGGCGGCGACCCGGACAGTTCCGATCACCCGGGTATGCACCCCGCGGACGCGATCTTCGATGGCGCGATAATCGGCCAGCAGTTGCCGGCACCCCTCGTAATAAATCTGCCCGGCCGGAGTCACGTCAAGTGGCCGCTGACCACGATTGATGAGGGGCACACCCAACTCGGCCTCGAGCAGGGAAATCGCCTGGCTGGCGGCCGACTGTGAGACTCCAAGCTGGGCCGCGCCGCGCGAGAAACTGCGCTCGGCGACCACCGCACAGAAGAGTTCCACAGATTTCCACTGCATGACACCACGATCTCGATCAGAGACCGCACCTGCGAGAGACCACACCAACGACCACGGAACTCCACGAAGCGAAACCACACTGCGGCAACGCTGTGTCACGACACACTGCCACCCAACACACCGTCACCAAAAACTCCGCCACTCAACTCACGAGCAGCCACACACTTCACCGCCCGCGCCAGTTCGCGAAGACAGGCCGCTCCCGCCCACACGCGCGCCGCTGGAACCCCGTGTTGGGGTTGGGCCCCAGGGCGGATGTCCCGACAACCGCTCGCGATGTCCGGGAAGAACAAGCGTTTGGCGTCCCACTCCCGGTCACTCCGCGATCGCCTCTCGGCCGACAGTGCGGTGCACAGACTGCTTGGCTTCCGCGAGATTGTCTCGTTGAAGCGGTCCCCCAATCCGGCTGTCCGCCTGCCCCGCCCTGCGCGGTCAGACCTGTGGCGGCCCGACGTGTCGCAGCCCGACGAGCCGCGATGGCCTCCTGCCTAGTATTAGCCTCGCTAATACTCTCGCCTTGCCACTATCACAATCAGTAATCTTAACCTATCGGCGTTTTCGCCGGTCGTCAAGACCCGGCGCCGTCGAGGACCCGCAGGACGAACGTTTTGAACGAATCTTGCGGGGTGCAGAATTTCGCCGCAACCCGCTCTCCGCCACGCAATTCGGCCCCCCTGCCGATCCCTTCAGCCTGCCTCGCGCTCCTGCTCTGCCCTGGCT
>CAIUHT010000490.1 GCA_903898975.1 uncultured Planctomycetaceae bacterium | reverse complement strand
GTGGAGCAGGTCGGCCCGGGGCTCGCTGGATGGCAGCCTGGGGATTTCGCCTCTCTCGAGTCGATCGTCACGTGTGGTGATTGCCCCGCCTGTCGCCGCGGCCACTTCAACCAGTGCACGCAGGCCGCGCTGGTGGGACTGCAGCGGGACGGGCTGTTCTGCGAGCGGGTGGTGGTGCCTGCCCGGCTGGCGCACCAGGTGAATGACCTGGCCGGTTCGCCGGCGGAACGGGATGGGTTGGCGTGCGTGGAACCGGCCGCGGTCGCGTTTCTGGCCTGTCAACAGGCGCGCCTGACCCCGGGCGATCATGTGCTGGTGTTGGGGGGAGGCCCGATTGGATATCTCGCCGCCCTGTTGGCCCGACAGGTGTTCGGTGCCGCCACAGTCTGTTTGTCGGAACCGCAGGCGTTTCGCCGGGAGTTGTCGCGACAGGCCTGCGATCGGGTGGTGACCCCGGAAGAGCTGGACCGGGGGACGGAGTCGTTTGACGTGGTGATTGAAGCGGCCGGGGCGTTGTCGGTCATCGACACGCTGCTGCCCCGACTGCGGCCGAACAGCCGAATTGTGCTGCTGGCACGGACGGGGACACCGCTGGCCATCACCCGCGTGGATGAGATCATCACCAAGGCGATCACGC
The DNA here is from genome assembly GCA_903898975.1 of uncultured Planctomycetaceae bacterium. Lineage (GTDB taxonomy): Bacteria > Planctomycetota > Planctomycetia > Planctomycetales > Planctomycetaceae > UBA10511. The sequence continues at coordinate 1,208 of CAIUHT010000490.1, read as the reverse complement.
TGTGCGGCTCGCGAGGGCACCTCGGGGGAGCGTTTGGAGCGGTGCTGGAATTGATGCGACGGGGCCGGCTCGATCTGCGGCAGGTGGTGACGCGGGTGGTTTCGGGGCTGGACGGACTGGCGACCGCGTTGCGGGACCCGGGGCAGATCGTGCGTGCCGAGTGCAAAGTGGTGGCCGATCTCGAGAGTGGAGAAACGCAACGATGACGACCCCGGAACATTGGCGGGGGATCTCCGGGCGGTGGAACCTGATTGGATCGCCCCTGCGTCCGATCGACGCCGACCAGGCGGTGTTCTCGCGCCTGCTGAACCTGGAGAGCAGCGCCCCCCTGCGGGGGTTGATCCTGGGGGTGACCCCCGAGCTGCGCGCGTTGCCCTGGCCGGCGGGGTCTGAGGTCTGGGGGGTCGATCGCTCGCTCGACATGATCCGGGCGATCTGGACCGGCCCGGCGGACCGCGTGGTGAACGCCAACTGGCTCAGCCTCCCCTGGCCCGAGGCAACCTTCGACCGGGTCCTGTGCGATGGGGGACTGCACCTGCTGACGTATCCCGACGAGCAGGTGGAACTCGCCACGTCCCTGGCCCGGGTGCTGCGGACCAACGGGACGTTCGCGCTGCGACTCTTCGCGCTGCCCCCCCAGCCCGACACCGTGCCCCAGGTTCTCGCGGCACTCGAGCAGGGGCAGATTGCCAATTTCCATCAGTTCAAACTGCGCATGGCCATGGCGCTGCAGTCGCAGCCCCGCGAGGGGGTCAGGCTGGCCCATGTCTATGACGAGATCGTGCGGGTCTGCGGAGGCGACCTGGGCCAGCTGGTCACGCAGACCGGCTGGCCGGCTGAGGTGGTCAACACCGTGCTGTCGTACCGCGATTCCAGCAATGTCTATCACTTCCTCACCGAGGCCGAGAGTGTGGCGACCCTGACCTCGACTGGCCGACTGCGGCTGGTCGCACGCGGAGTCGGCGCTTACCCCTGGGCCGAACAGTGCCCCATTCTCTTGTTCGCCACCAGCGCGACGTGACATGCAATCACCCCGCGAAACCGTCTCCCGGTGGGTCGAAGGCTACCGCCAGACCGCCCTCATCGCCGCCGCCTGCCGGACAGGCCTGCTCGATTCGCTGCGGCCAGGGCCAATCTCGGCCGAGCGACTGGCGACCGAGCGGGGCTGGCCGGTCGAGACCCTCCGCCGCCTGCTGCGCGGACTGGAG
>CAIUHT010000489.1 GCA_903898975.1 uncultured Planctomycetaceae bacterium | reverse complement strand
CTCGCCATCATGAGCCTCGAAGAGGTGCTGTACCTCCTCGAGGGGGGCGAGCGGGCCGAACGCCGCGAACGCCGCAACCCGGGCAAGTACTATCTCAGCCTGTTCGGCACCCCCACCCCGCAGGGACGCTGGGGCTGGCGTCTCGAAGGGGCACCACCTCTCGCTCAACTTCACCCTCGACAAGGGGGAAGTCATCGGCAGCACCCCCGAGTTCTACGGCTCGAATCCCGCGCTGATCGAAGCCGGCCCGCAACGCTCGATTCGCGTCCTCGGAACCGAAGAAGATCTCGCCCGCCAGCTCATCAAGCTGGCCACCCCGGAACAGCTCAAGCTGGCCCTCGTCGACCAGGCCGCCCCCGATGATCTGCGGGGGGCCAACGTCGCCCAGGCCGATCGTACCCCCGCCCAGGGTCTGCCCGCCGCCAGGATGAGTCCCGATCAGCAGAAACTCCTGGGTGACCTGCTGGAGGAGTACCTCAAGAACATGCCCGCCGACGTGGCCTCCAAACGCCGCGAACGGCTCCTCAAGGCCGGGATCGACCAGATCCATTTCGCCTGGTGGGGCCAGCTGGAAGTGAACCAGCGGCATTACTACCGGCTGCAGGGCCCGACGTTCCTTATCGAGTACAACAACACCCAGAACAACGCCAATCACGTCCACTCGTATTGGCGCGACCTGGCGGGCGATTTCGGAATTCCCACCCCCTGAGGCTGCGGGCCCCCATCCAGTCGAGGCACTGGCGGCATCCCGCTGGCGCGGTGTGTGATGCCCGTGGCGTTACGCAGGCTTGATTCTCAAACAGCTCGGACCCCTGGAGCAGGTATTGCTCCAGGGGTCTTTTTTTTGTGAGTCGCCGAGTCGATCACTCGCTCAGCAGGGTCTGTCGGTCTGCCGGGGAGGGCTGATCGAGCAGTCCGTGTTGATGGCTCCGCCAGGTGAGGCGCGCCCTCAGCCCCCCCTCTCGCTGCGGAAGTTTTCCGCTGACGGGCGACCTGACTCGATCCCGCCCCCCCCCTTCCCGCCGGCCTGACCGCTGGCATGGCGTGCCTTCGAGGCTTAAAATCCAGCAGCCGGTGGGTTACCAAGACCTGCGGTTTCCATCCTGATTGGGGGGACCTTCAAGGTCCTCTGCTGAGTTATGTCCGAGAATCGCGAGGCATCCCCCGCAACCGGGGCTGATGCCGCTGCCGCCTCTGGGCGGACAGTCGCCGAGACAACTCCCGTTTCCCACAATCCCTCCGCCACTTCCCCGGTTGCCGCATCATCGGCCGGGACCGATCAGGGCGCCGAGCATCACGCAGGGGGCCATCACGCGGGGGGGCATCATTCGGGGCTGTTCACCCGCATGCGAGAGGCGGCAGGGACGGTCTATGGAGACATCGGGACTTCGGTTCTCTATACGGTGATGGAGATTGTCCGCGAGACGATCCGCCTGAAGCACCACCACGAGCCCTCCGACCTGGTCGATGCGATGATCGCCCAAGGGGGCCAAGGACTGCTCTCGTCCAGCGAGCTGATCGGCAGCCTGAGCCTCGTCTATTGGGCGCTCATTTTTCTGACGATCAAGTACGACCTGCTCATCATGAAGGCCGACAACCACGGGGAG
>CAIUHT010000488.1 GCA_903898975.1 uncultured Planctomycetaceae bacterium | reverse complement strand
GGACGGGGGCCGCAGAGCCAGCTCCCGGCACAGGTGACGCGGCAGTCTGCGGTGACAGGCTGGCAGGGTTGGGCCCGCGCGGTGCCGGGCCACCCGCGGCCTGGCCTCCCGGCGGTTGAACGCCGGGGGGGTGCTCGCGGGAGGGCTCTTTCGGACGTCGACCCGGGGCGGGGTTGCTCATGGCTCAGGCGTTGGTGAAGAGCTCCTGAACAGCCTGGCCCCGGCCATCCTCGGTCACGTAGAAGGGACGCCGTTCGACTTCGAACGCGGTCGCCGGGCTGATTCCCATCGCCGTGTAGATGCTGGCGTGCAGGTCGCGCACCGAGATCGGGTTTTTAGTCGCCAGGCAGGGGCGTTCCGGGGCAGTTTCGCCATACAGCACCCCCTTGCGGATGCCCCCCCCGAACATCAGCACGCACGAGGCCCCGGTGAAGTGCCGGTGCATCCCGTAGTGCTTCATCTCGAGCAACTTGTCGGTCGGGGCGGTCGCCTGGTCGCGGGCGGTTGAGCCCGGGACACCTTCGATCATCATGTCCCGGCTGAATTCACTGGCCAGCACCACCAGCGTGCGGTCGAGCAGCCCGCGGGCCTCGAGATCGCGGATCAGCGTGGCGATGGGGCGATCGATCTCCTTGTGCAGGCGATCGACCGTCTCGTGCCCATTGGCATGGGTGTCCCAGTGGATGAAGGGAATGTATTCGGTGGTCACCTCAACGTAGCGGGCTCCTGCCTCGACCAGTCGGCGGGCCAGCAGGCAGCCCTGGCCGAAGCGGCCGGTGTTGTACTTGTCGAAGCTCTCCCGGGGTTCGAGCGAGAGGTCGAACGCGGTCCGTTCGGGGGCCTCGAGCAGCCGGTGGGCATTCTCGAGCGAGCGGGCGAGCGATTCCTGTTGGAAGTCGCTCGCTGCGGGGGCCCGCGCCTTGGCCAGGCGGCGGAAGAGCCGTTCGCGGTTGGCGAATCGACCGGCGTCCATTCCCTTGGGGGGCCGCACGGCACGAGCCGCCTCCTCGGGAAAGGGGAGGTTCATCGGGCCGAACTCACTCCCCAGGAAGCCGGCCTGGGTGAACGCCTTGATCTCCTCCTGTTCGCCAATTCCTTCCAGCCGCTGACCAATGTTGATGAACGCGGGAATGACCGGATTCCGCGGCCCCAGGATGCGGGCCATCCACGCCCCGATGTGCGGCGCGGCGACCGTCTGGGGGGGGACGTAGCCGGTGTGCCAGTGGTACTGGTGCCGGGAGTGCAGAATGCTGCCCAGGTCGGGCAGCACGTGCGAGCGGATGAGTGTCCCGCGGTCGAGCACCTGGCCGATCTGTTCCAGCCCCTCGCAGATCTTGATGTTGTCAACCGCCGTGTCGATGGCGGGGAAGGTGCTCATCACCTTCTCGATGGGAGTCCCGATTTCGAACGGGTGATAGCGCTTGGGGTCGAAGGTCTCGGGAGCAGCCATTCCGCCCGCCATCCAGAGGACGATGACACTGTCGGCCCGGGCGGCGGGATGCGCCACCGGGGTGTCGTCAGCGCCCCGCAGCAACCGGGGGGCACCCCCCAGCCAGGCGGCGGAGGTCGCCGTGGCGAGTTCCTTCAGAAACAGTCGGCGGGCCGCCCGTTCACTGGTGACACCCAGGCCCTCGGCGAAGCCCAGGCCGGCATCCACATCACTGCGCGAAGTCTGCATTCTTCCCTCTCTCTCAGCACCACGCTGGGCGTCGCGGTTAGGCGAACGCCACGAATCTGGCTCACACGTCCCGTTCGCTTGAGGAACGCCACCCACTCTCGGCCACCGGCCGCCGAATCTCTCGCCGCCTCACAGTCACTGCTTCATCGGCTCAGCTTCACCGCATGACCACACGGTCCAATTCACCCGTCTCAATTCAGTCGTCGCTCGCCGGGTCAGCGGGCAAGCTCGTCACCGGTCGCCGAGTGCGTCTGGTCGAACGCTGCGGCATGGTCCCTGTCTTCTCCTGTCGCAATCCCGAGCTGGTGCAAATTATGGGCCGAAGGCCTCCGCTTCGCAGTGCCGGGGAGCGGGTGGGGGTTCGTTCCCGCTGCTGGCTCCTCCCCCCTGGTTGACTCATCCTGCCGACGGTCTGCTTGCGAACGTCCCCGCAGGAAACCGCTGGCTGAGGCACTACTGAACGAACTGAAACTCCCGCTGCATCACCAGGCTCCAGAGGAGATCTTCGACCTGGGGACCGGCGGGCTGCTCGCCCAGGAACTCGCGGGCCGCCGCCCGTTCCTCGGGCAAAGGATCGCGACTGAACGCCGCCCGAAAGACCCAGGTGATCAGTTCGGCGGGTCGGCCCTCAAAGCGGCGGACCAGGCGATTCGCCCCCTCCGCCAGCCAGCCCTGCAAGATTTCTCCATTCGCCAGTTCAATCGCTTCGAGCGTCGAAACCTGGGTCGGGCGGTTGGTCACGATTTGATCGCGGTTGGGCCGGCCCAGGGTCCGCATCAGGACATCACTCTTGACCAGGCTGGCCCGCACCGGGGGACGGTTCGGGTCGAGTGCCTCGCGGAGGGTCTGCGTGGGCGAATCGCCAAACCGCCCCTGCCAGACCCCCGGGTTGGCCAACTCGGCGGCGGGCTTCCAATCGGCGGGGGGCGTGGCGAACACTCCCTGCGCATTCGGAAGAGAGGCGGTCCATTTCCAATCGGCATTGGTGGCCACCGTCTGCACCTTGGGACCGGGCAGCAGCATCCGCACCTCAAACAGCAGTCCTGCCGGGTTGTTTCCCTGCCCACCATTGATCGCCACGATGTCGATGGTGTTGGTCCCCGCCTTGAGGAACGGCCTGAGATCGGGCGATTCGAGGTTTTCCCAGTTGCCATCCTGACCGGCGGGCTGGCCGTTTACGATCAACCGATACTCGTTGTCGCACGTGATGATCGCCGCGGTGCGAGTCGGAGCCTCGGGCAGCTCGAAGGTGGCCCGGAACGTGAGTTGTTCGCCCCCCGGGGCTCCTTGGGCGGCCTGGGCGTTCGACCAGACCCACTTCGCCTGCAGCGGGCGAGCCAGATCGCCCGTCGCGTTCCCCGGGTTGGGGTTGTACCGCTGCACTGCCGCGTCGGGCCGGGCCGGGTGCGACCCGGTCAGTTGCCAGACCGAATCGACAAACTGCTCCGCCGTCAGCCGGCGTGCGATGGGACCCAGCGTGGTCTCCGCCGACTCACCGGTCGCCAGTTCCTGCTGGTAGGTCTGCGAGGTGGCGATCAGGCGGAGGGTGCGATGGATGTCGTACCCATGCTCGGCGAAGTCCGAGGCGAGCCAGTCGAGCAGGTCGGGGTGGCGGGGAGGCGTGTTCATGGCGTCGACCGGGTCGACCAACCCGCGCCCCATCATCCGGTGCCACAGCCGGTTGACCAGCGTGCGGGCCAGCCGGCCGTTGTCGGGATGGGTCACGAGGGCGGCCAGTTGCTTGAGTCGTTCGGGCTGGGAAGCCTGCGGATCAATCTGGCCCAGTTCGGGGAACAGCCAGCTGGGTTGGGCCACCTGGCCAGTCGGTTGATCACATCGATGAATGGCGAGCGGGGCGGTGGCGTACACCGCGGCGAGCCCCATCGCCTCGTTCAGCTTCCAGCGGTCAATGAAACTGTCGTGGCAGGAAGCACACTTGAGGTTGATCCCCAAAAACGCCTGCGAGATGCTCTGGGCGAACTGAACCTCGTTCGTCTGGCTCGCCGAAACCTCGCCCCGCCAGCGAATTCCCTCGATGAAGCCCTCGGCTCCTGGTTGGGGTGAGATCAGTTCGCGGACCATCTGGTCGTACGGTTTGTTCTCGAGCAGCGCGGCATACAGCCAGGTGGTGATCTGCTTGCGGCCACCGGTGATGAACCCGGTCCCGGTGTAATCATTCCGCAGCAGGTCGTTCCAGAAGGTCAGCCAGTGATCGGCGTAGGCGATCCGGTTGTCGAGCAACTGATCGACCCAGCGGGTCCGCAGGTCGGGGCTGCCGTCGGCGAGCGCCGCGGCCAACTGCTCGGGGCTGGGGGGGACACCCACCAGGTCGACAGAGGAACGCCGCAGAAACGCCGCGGTCCCGATCGCGGGGGGCACCTGCCCCGCCGGTCGCTGCGCCGTGGCATCGAGCAGGCGGTCGATGGGGTTGGTCCGGTCGCCGACGGCAGGTGGAAGTTCGACCCGACGGGGCTTGAGGGGCGGGTCGTACGCCGATTTTTCGAAGGCGAAGCCATCGTCCCAGGTCAGGCCACTGTCGATCCAGGTCCGCAGGGTTTCGACCTCGGCCGCCGCAAGCCGGGGGCCCTCAGGAGGCATCTGCAAGTCGGGGTCGGTGGAGGTGATCCGACGGAGCAGCAGGCTCTCGGCACTCTTCCCCTCGACCACAGCCGGGCCCGACTCCCCGCCACGTAAAAGACTGCCGCGGGTGTTGAACGAAAAGCCCCCCTGTTTTCGCGCGCCGGTATGGCAGCGGCCGCATTGCTTGCGCAGCAGGGGGACCACCTTGTGGGCGAAGTCGACCTGTCCGGCTGGCGTGGCGGGAGGATCTGCGGCCAGTGCCGGGTGACCTCCCAGGGCGACTGCCAGCAGCACAAGCCCGGCGACCGAGAAGACCAGCGGGCGGCGCGGCGCTGATTGGCCGGCGGGGGTCAGCACCAGGCGTCGGGGAGCGGTGGAGCAACCAGGGCGAGGCACTTCGGAATCAGCAGACATCAGCAACGGTCCCTGTCTGGGGAAGCGAACCGACATGGGCGGGAGACAGGGGGCGCCTGCCAGCCACCGCTGGCCAGTGGCACCCCGGTCGCCCCAGCCGAGGGGCCCGCAACCGGTCTCCCGCAAGTCGGTAATTGTCGCGAAAAAGGCACCACCGGGGTAGGGCACCAGCGGAGGGGGGCCCCCGGATTTTCGGCAGGGAGGCCTCCCAGTGGCGAAGGATGAGCAGGGGCGGGTTGGGAGAGACGCCCCATGGAGGCGTTACCCCGCTTCCGCCGGTTTGGGCTGCAGGCCCAGTTCGGCCGCGAACGGCCGCAACGCCGCGATGCAGAAATTGATGTGCTGGTCGAGATCGACCCCCAGGTCGGCGGCTCCGTTGGTGATATCTTCCCGCCGCACACTGGCCGCGAACGAAGCCTGTTTGAGTTTCTTTTTCACACTGGCGGCATCGAGCCCGTCGAGGCGGTTGGGCCGCACGAGGGCGGCCGCCGTGATGAATCCACAGAGTTCATCACAGGCGTACAACGCCTTATCGAGGCGGGAGACGCGGGGGCAGTCGGTGAGATAGTCGGAGTGCGATTTGATGGCGTAGATCAGGGTTTCGCTGTAACCCTTCGACCGCAAGATTTCGGAACCCTGCAGCGGGTGATCGGGCGGATTGGGCCAGCGCTCGTAGTCAAAGTCGTGCAGCAAGCCCACCGCGCCCCAGAGTTCTTCGTCTTCGCCATAGTGGCGGGCATAGGCCCGCATGGCCGCCTCGACTGCCAGCATGTGCCGAACCAGCCCGGGGTTCCTGGTGTACTCGTGCACGAGGGCGAGGTGATCGTCGCGGGTCAGGGGCATGGCAACTGGTGAATGACAGGGAGGCGAAGTGGGCCCACAGCCGGGAGAACGCTCTCAGGCGTAAGGGGGGGGCGATGCAAAGTCGGAACGGATCCCGACGCGGCAGCAGGAAGTGACACCAGGGGGCGGCACCAACTGGCTGGTGTCGCGATTGGGAATGGACAACACAGAACAGCGCTCAGCTTACCGAGTGGCGCGTCGCTCAAGCCACGTCAGCGATGTCGGTCACGCAGTCGCCGATAGAAAAAGTCGCAGGTTCGTCCCCAGTAGAAATGTCACATTCCCCGACTCGCCGAGTGGGGCGAGATTCGCCGATGGGGCCTGCGGATTGGGTGGTGCTTACCCACGTGTTGAGGTCCCGGAGATCAGGTTGCTGTCGCGGGTCAGGCCCCCTTCGAAGATGTCGGCACACAGCACGTTCAGTTGTGGGTTGAACAGCAGCATGGCACAGGCGATCCGGCAGTGATGGCGTGAGTTCGCACCCTGAAACCACGTCCGCCAGGACCGTTCCTCCTCGCGGATCAACTCGACTGAGAGGGGCTCGATGACCAGCAGCCAGGCGTTGTCTTTCAGGGCTGCCGCCAGGTGGGCGCCGCGATGCAGCGATTCGGCAACCGCTGTCGCCGCAACGGGTGCGATGGCGGTGGCGGGGGCGACGGGGGGAGTTGGGGCGCCCACACTTGCGTCGCCCTGATTTGAGTTGTCTGCGTTCGGGGCCGGGCTGGGTCGCGCGATGCCCGCGACCGCCTCCCGCAGCTGATCGAGGGCGTCGCAGGCCTGATCCCAGTCTTGAGCCGGGCGGCCGCCCCCCGCAGGCCGGGTGGTCTGCCCCCGGGCCCGCAGGGCTTGATCAAGCTGGGGGAAGGCACCGGTGTGTGACGAGAGGGCGAGAGCCGAGATCCCAGCACAGAGCGGCTGGAGTGGCCCAGTCATCGCGGCGAGCACCGCGAGGCGGTCGAAGTGGAATTGCTCCCGGCGGTAGGTCCGTTCGGTGCGAAACAGCTGCAGCAGCGGTTGGATGCGCGGTCCGAGGGCGATGACGGCATCGAGGGTGTTGAGCCCCATGTTCAGTGCCTCGACAGCTCCGCCGATCGCCACACTTTCGAGTCCCCCGGTCTCCTCGGGTGTTGGGGGAGCGGCTTGCGTCTGTGAGAAAAAGGTCCCCAGGCGCTGGGCATCGGCTTCGAGGCGGCGATGAGCGGCCAGGCCGGCGAGATCGCCCGCTTCGCACACAAGAATCTGGCTCTCTTTGAGCTTGGGAACCGTCGCCAGTCTCTTGGCCATTTGGCTGGCGAGGTCGCGGAGGACGGCGTAAGGGAGGGTGATTCCCGTCCCGGCCGGCGGCTTGGGGGGACGAGGTGAGCCAGTTGTCCCGGCCAGGGGCGAGGCGGGCGACGCAGCGGATGGTCCCGAGGGCTGCGGTGCGGGTTGTGGCCGGAGACCCGGGCCGGGAAAGGCTGCTCCGGCAGAATCGCCACCAGCGGGGCCGGAGCTCGGAAAACTCCGCGGGCCGGGGGTGGTGTTCGGAGCCGGAATCTGCGGAGCCCCTCCGAAGGAAGAGGCGGGTTGGGGAATCGAGGCGGATGAAGCAGGCCCGCCGGCGGGACTGGAGGAGAAAGCGGTCGATGCCGACATGGCAAACTCTCAAATGACAAATCCAACAGGAACAGGACGCCGGGCAGAACGCGGGGTCAGCGGCTTACGTCAGGCAAGTTTTCAGGGGTGCCCGGGAGTCGGGAGCGAACTCCGGCTTGCAAAACCAACGGGAGTCCCGCCTCCCTGGCTTGACGTTCGGGGACTGGCTCCTGACAGCTCTCCCAAGCTCTATGCTGAACCCCCTTTAGGGGCCGTGTCAAACGGGCACTGCGAACGGCACGGGGGGCGTCGAGCGTGGGCCACGAGGCGTTCGATTGTGTTTCCCGCAGCCGGGCCGATAGAGTAACCGCTCGCCCAGGGAGCGTGTTTCCCCCCTTCCGACCGCAGGAATTGAGCCTCCATGAACCAGTTGTTCGCCAAAAAATCGCTGAAGCACCTGCTCGACGACATGGC
>CAIUHT010000487.1 GCA_903898975.1 uncultured Planctomycetaceae bacterium | reverse complement strand
CACTTGCGGGCCGCCGTCGCCACCAGCCACGCCTCGGGGGTCTGGCCCAGCACAAACAGGTCGTAATCCACGATCAGATCCTCGGCAGCGGTCAGCAAACGGTTGTCTTGCGGTGGGCCAGTCACGACCAACAAGTCCGGGTCACCCATCCGACCCGCTGGCGTGCCTGAAGGCCCCTCCACAGCCCCCATCCTGCCTAAACCATCGATCAGATTCGCGACTTTGCCGGAGAGAAAAGCGGGATCGGTGAGGCAAACGGGGGGATTCACCGGTGACTTGCGCAATCGTGACGATTGTGCGGACAAACCGGAGCGGTGAACGACCCGCCAGCGAGCACACGGGATCGCGAGCGTCGCTCCGAGAGGATCCCCACTTGCGGCCCAACGACTCAGGCCAACGACTCAGGCCGGGGCGGGGGACTGTGCCGTGGGCCGGGGCGGGGGCGAGGGACTGCTGCGGGGAACTGGGCCATGGGCGCAACCGCAACGTTTGCCCGCTCGGGATCGGGACGTGGGGCGTTTCCAGGCCAGCCGGTGCGGTGACCGCCCCGCGGGCCCCAACCCTGGCCGGTTAAGAACGCCTGTCACCTGCGGAGGTGGGCACTGCCCTCGTTCTCCTGCGACGGATCCTGCTATTCTGCGACCTGAACCCGCCCGGCACGGTGGGCCGCTTCGGGGCGGGCCAGCGGCCGAACCGTCTAACGGGTCTGACTTGCGGTTGCACGTCCCGGCTCGAAAGCTGACCCGTTGCCCGCGGTGGGCGGTCGACCGCGACCGCTGGGGGTGGGTTCGCTGGACGAAGCCCGGCCCGTGAGATTGCGGGCAGCGAACAGCGGGCCGGCAAGGCGCCCGGTCAAAGCGGCTCGGCCAACCCCGACTGCCAGATCGCAAACTCTCCATTTCCGTCGTGAACACACTCTCAGGGAACAGCATGGAGCCGACGCCACCAATCGTGTTCTACGACGGAGTCTGTGGAATGTGTAACCAGGTGGTGCGATTGCTGACCTGGCTCGATCGGTCCGGCCGGCTCAAATACGCCCCGCTGCAAGGGGAGACCGCAGCCCGAATCTTGCCCCCGCAGGCCCCCGGTGATCCCGACTCTGTCCAGATCTGGACGGTGCGCGGCGTGGCCTCGCATTCGACCGCCGTGTGCCATGTGCTGTGGGAACTTCCCTGGTACTGCCGGCCTGCGGGCTGGCTGCTCTGGCTGATCCCCAAGCCCCTGCGGGACTGGGGATACCGCTGGGTGGCCCGCCATCGCTACCGTTGGTTCGGGCGGTATGATAGCTGTCGGCTTCCAACCTCCGCCGAGCGAGCCCGCTTACTCCCCTGATCGGCGTGCGGGCGATCGGGACGACTGCCTGGCGGTCAGCCAAGCGGGGTGGCAGGTGGTGGATCTTCTGGGCACGAGAGCTTGCGAGGTCCCCACGAAGCCTGCTGCACGGCATTCCGTCGAACTCGGCAGAAGTTGCTGTTGGCAGAATTGGGAGACAGTCAGTGTGTGGCCCGGAGTGGGTCGTGGGTGCAGAAAGCGGCTGGCCCGGCGAGGCCCCCAGGCCGCGAGGTGAAAATGAGCGAGAACGGTGATCGCGCTCAGGAACAGGAGCGGTCGATGGACAAGATGTTGTTGACAGTGGTGGGAGCCGCGTACCTGGGGCTGGCCATCTGGTGCGTGGCGAATCCGGAGGGGACGGCGAAGGCGGTCGGCTTCCAACTGGAGGGGGGCTCGGGGAAGTCGGAGTACCTCACGGTCTATGGTGGGCTGCAACTCGCGCTGGGGCTGCTGTTCCTGCAAGTCTGGTTTCCATATAAGAAACCGGCACCTCCCGGGGGTGCTCCCCGCTTACCAGCAGGACGCTCCGAAAGCCGGAGCCCGCCAGATGCTGGGCCTCCCGCTCCACCTCCTCCGGCTTCAGGGTCACCCGGCGGATTGGGTTATCCTTGGAAAAACCGCAGTACTGGCAGGTGTTCACGCACTCGTTGGAGAGATAGAGCGGTGCAAACAGCCGCAT
>CAIUHT010000486.1 GCA_903898975.1 uncultured Planctomycetaceae bacterium | reverse complement strand
GCCACGGTGACGCAGTCGGCGACCAATCTGCAGATCGGGGGGGCGGGGGTGGGGGTGGTCGTGGACAATGCCGACGACAATCCGGTCGCGTTCAATCTCGGCACCGACAGCTTCACCTTCATGGGGACGAGCTACACGGGGAGTGGCAGCCTGTGGGTCAGCCCGAACGGGCTGCTGAGCTTTGGGTCGGGGGTGAGCGATTATCAGAACGGGAACCTGTCGGGATCGGTCACGGTTCCCGCCATCGCGGTCTACTGGGACGACCTGTTGACGAATCGCAGCTCCTCGGACGCCGTGCTGTCGAAGCGGATCGACGACAACGGCGATGGGGTCGTTGACCAGCTGATCCTTGAGTGGAGCGAGGTGAGCACGTACGCGAACCCCACCGCGACGGGAACCTTTCAGGCGGTGCTGCAACTGAACACCGGCGCTGTCGATGGGGCAATCACGCTGAACTACCTCGATGTCGATTTCGGGTCGGCGACCAGCAGCAATGGGGCGAGCGCGACCGTGGGGGTCTCGGCGGGAGCCGCGTTTCCCGAATACCGCTCGTTAATCTCGCGCAACAATCCCCGTGGCCCCATCGTGAGCGGACAGTCATTTTTGGTTGACCGCTCGCGTCCGACGGCTGGATTTGTGGCCATCCCCCCCGAGCAGGTCGAGGCGGCCGAGTCTTTGGATGTGCAGTTTTCCGAGCCGATCGACGGCACCAGCTTCACCTGGCAAGACCTGAAACTGCTGTGGAACGGGTCCTCGGTACCGCTGAATTCTTCGGTCACGATCCAGGAAGTGGCGACCAACCGCTACCGGATTGGCAATCTGACGCCATTCGCGAACGGCAGCGGCGCGCACGAAGTGGTGATCGACCTGAACGGGATCCGCGACCGGGTGGGGCATACTGGCCTGGGCGAGATTGTCACCTCGTGGGCGGGAGATCTGCCCGACCCCAGCCTGGTGTTGCGATCGGTCTCGACCAATGGTCTGACCGACCTGACGGTTGAGTACGAGGTGCTGAATTCGAGCGTGGCCACCTTCACCCTGGGGGCGTTCCGCTCGGAGGACGCGGCTCTTGACCCCGCGGTCGATGCATTGCTCTCAAGCCTCACGATTTCGCAGTTCGCCGATCGTACGGTTGGGGTGCACACCAAGACCTTCACCATCGGCTCGGGGACGGGGCAATTGCCACTCCCTGGGGCGGGGTTGACCGATGTGGACAGCGACTACCGGCTGTTGATCGCGCTCGACCCCAGCCTTGCTGTGTCGACGGCGGCGGCGCCCGAGAGTGGCAGCCGGGCCCGGGAATTTGCGGGCATTTATCATGCGTCGGCCGCACCGGTGATGGTGTTTGGAGGCTCGGGCGCCGATGTGGTCGCCTACAACGCGACGAATCAACTGGTGTTCAACGGTGTGACCAGTGCCTATGTGGCGGCGGACGTCACGACAGTCCGGGCCCGCCTGGGGGCGGGGGCCGATTCGTTCACCGCCGTGGGGGCGACCAAGACGGTCGCAGTCTGGGGAGGAAATGACGCCGACCAGTTGGTGGGGGGAACGCTGGGCGATCAACTGGCGGGGGGGCAGGGAGACGATCTGTACCTGTTCGACGTTGACCTGACGCAGGGGGCCGATGTGCTGAGTGATGTTGGGGGAAGCGACACGCTCAGCTTCGCCGACACCACCGGGGTGGCGATCGCCTTCAACCTCGGGCTGACGACGGCGCAGGTGGTG
>CAIUHT010000485.1 GCA_903898975.1 uncultured Planctomycetaceae bacterium | reverse complement strand
TCGCATCAGGGGAGCCGAGTAGGCGACGTTGGGTGTCGGTGGCAGGTAGAATAGCGTTGACAGTGGTTCGGACTGATCCCGACGCTGGACGGCCACCGTGAAATCACCCACCAGGCCATTCAGCAGCAGCATCGTCGCCTTCAACCCGTCGTTGTGCTCGTAGCGATACGCGATCGGGTCGGCGACCCACTCCCGCATCTGGGCGACCGTTGGGTACCGGTGGCTGAATGTCTCGGGCTGCTTCAGTGTCTGCGAGCGCGCCAGGCAAGCGGCGAACAGCTTGGGGTTCAGTCCGCCCTCGTTCCAGCTCGGCCGCTCCAGCAATTGCCAGACTGCCTCCCCTCGCAGGGCCTGCAGCGACTTCACGCCGGTTTCTCCCCCCGGGCGGCGTTCAACCAGGCACTGCATCATTTCGAGGGCGTGAAAGTCGTAGCTGTCGAGCCCCCCGATCGCCACTCCCACCACCTCATCAATCGGGCAGCCCTGTGGCAGATCAAGGTCGGGCATCCGCCAGGTCATCGGCAAGGAGGACCCGGCCGCAAAGCCGAACTTCAACTCCCGAGACAGGTCCACCATCTCACGGGCCCAGTCCCACTTCCACGAGAGGTGCTTGTCGTTGAACACCGGGACGCTGCGTCCCGACTTGCGATACACATCCGTCACCTGCTTGAAGAACTCGTATCTTGGATATTGAGTCTGCGCGAACTCGCTCTTGGGGTATTTGCCGTGCTCGCCGATGATCAACACCGCATCCACCGCCAGCGACTCCCCTCCCAGGCAGAGGGCCTTCTCGATCGAAGGCTGGAGACTGAAGCCGAATTCGTCCGAGCGTTTCCGCGCGAGATCATTCTCGGGAAACTGGTCTACGTAGGCCGAAACGACGTCGAACGGCGGTTGATGCCAGCGGCCCTCGTGCGGATAGCCCACCAGAAACCGCTCTCCCATGTGCCAGGCATGTGACCCATAACGCCACTCGGTCGTGACGATGGCCAACTTGCGAAGTGGCTCGGTCGAGGGGGCGGCCCAAGCCAGGCCACCCGTGGTACAGGCAATGCCGGCGGCCTGCAGAAACGTGCGACGAGACAGGCGGGACATGCAACACTCCTGGGGGGGCAGTTGAGGGGGGGAGACCGCAGGGCGAAGATTTCTCGGAAAGTTTTCGCCGGCCTGCGACAGGTTGGGTGGGATCCGTCAGGCAGCGCGGTTTTCGGTCGAACTTCGGCGCCGGTTGGAAAACGGCACCGAAAGAAAAGCCGATCTGGTCCGGCCAATCTGGTCGAGCCGGCAAGAGAGCAGGCAGAAGGTGAGGGGGCTTCCGCTAGAGCAGTTCCGCGATCGGCCGACCGTGGGGGAGCAGGGGGGTTGGGCGGCCGCCGAAGTCGCGTGGTTGCAAGTCGAGCGGCACCCCGAGGTGACGGTACCACGTGGCAAGCAGGTCGGTGGGCTGCAGAGGGCGTTCCGTTGGCTCATCACCTTTCGGTCCGCTCGAACCAATCACCTGGCCCATCTGCAGGCCTCCGCCCGAGGCGAAAACGGTCATCGTTCGGCCCCAGTGTTCGCGTCCCGGCTGTCCCTGGTGATTCGACAAGCGTGGCGTGTGCGACATTTCTCCCGTGACAAGAAACAGCACGTCGTTTGCCAGGCCGCGGTCGTGCAGATCGTTGACGAGCGCTGATACAACCTGGTCCAGCACCGGCAGCCGAATCTTCATCTGCTCGAAAATGTTCCACACGCTGGCGTGATCATCCCAGCTGAATGCCTTTTGACCGGGGACACACGGAAAATCGATGGAGACCAGGCGAACTCCAGCCTCGACCAACCGGCGCGCCAGCAGGCATTGCTGCCCAACCGCGTGCCGGCCGAAGCGTTCGCGTGTCGCGTGGTCCTCCAGCGACAGATCGAAGGCGCTGCGAACGCGGTCCCCGGTCAGCAGGGCCACCGCGGCCCGGTCACTCAGATCGATCGAATCCATGAGG
>CAIUHT010000484.1 GCA_903898975.1 uncultured Planctomycetaceae bacterium | reverse complement strand
GGGCCGAGGCGCTGCGCCGGAGGGTCTACTGGCAGCAGTTGCGGCGGACTCCCCAGTCGCCTGCTGCCGAGGATTCGGTCGCTGTCTTGCGGGAAGCGTTGCGGCTGGCCGAGCTGCCCGAAGCGCGAGCGCAGCACGCGTGGCGAGCCGACCTGCTGCGGCTGAGAATCCAGAACGACCTCGCGCGCCTGCTGACGGTCGATCGGAAGGATGAGGCACTTCAGATCGCCTTGGCGGCACTGAGCCGGACCCGGGAACTGCTCGACAAACGCCCCGAAGACGAGGAGTTGCTGCTGCTGATGTGTGACCTGCACCGGATTGTATCGCAGCTTCCCGGCCCCAAGGGGGGCTCGATCCAACAGATGCGGGAGGCACGCGCCGAGGCGCTGGAGCGGGCGGGGAGCGCAACGCTGGGCCCCCGGCTCTGCGAACGGATTCTGATGATGTGGCGAACCGAGTTGCTGATGTATCAGACCCGACAGGATCAGGCAGCGGAACTGGCGACCCTGCGTGAGATCCACGCGTTCCTGGCTAAAAACGCCGCGGCAGGCGAGACGACCCGGGCAGGGCCATTCATGGTCCTGCGGACCTGCACCGAGCTGGGGCGGGCCCTGGCCCGGGAAGGGGAGTGGGACGAAGCGGTCACCGTGCTCAAGGGGGCACGGCGCCCACGCCCCAAACAATTCTCGCTGGCGGACTCGCTCAAACGCTCGATCGCCGACCACGACCGACTGCTCGCCGAGGCGCTTGTCCAGACTGGCCAGCCGGGCGAAGCGGCCGAGATCTACCGCGAACTGATTCGGGACGCGGGGAGCGATGCCGAGGCGATTGTCACCCGATTGAATCGCCTCACCCCCCTCTTGCAGTTGAGCCAACTCGCAATCGTCCGGAGCGAACTCGAGGAACTGTCGGCGATTCAGCGAATTGGAGGGGATCTGGCCCTGATGGTGGCCGAACGCTGGGCCGAACTCTTCGAGGCCTGGGGCGATCGGCCTGGGCGGGCCGAACTTCGGGAGGAGTTGCGGCCGCGGGTGCTGTTCCTGCTGGAACGGGCCTCGTCCCGGGACCCAAAGCGGCAGGCACAGATCGTTGAGGTGTTGAGTGAACCGCGCTGGCAGAAGTGCGTCGATCTCCCGGCCCTGGAGGCGTTGAAGGAGAAGCTGGTCAAGCCCCCCGCGGAATCGAGGCCTGCGGAACGGCCAGCGCTCGGTCCCGCCGCGGCGGCTGGACCTGCGAGCCAGCCCTCAGCCAGCAGCAGTTCGACACCATCCGCTGGGGAGCCAGAAGCGAATCGCTGATGTCGGTCTCGAGCCACCTGCAGATCGAAATGTTCATGAGGCGGAGCAGGGGGGGAATATCAGAAGCAGAGCCCGAACAAGCCCCAGGTCATTAGGTTTGGGCGCGTGGAATGGGATGTTGCCAGGGGTGGGTTGCCAATTGCGATGCACGGCCAATTGGAAAAGGACCAGCCCCACATCCTGCCCTCGATGTGTCACTCTGGCCGCGCTACATCAACTGAGCGCAACCACATACAAAATTGAGACTTAGGACCGATCAGTCCCGATCAGCGCTGGCTGAACCTGAGGCAGAACCGCATTCTCTCAGAATCTCGATTCAGGAATCGGCCTGAGCTCCGTATTCAGAGTGGCGTAGCTCCCATCGGAGCGTCGGCCCACGCAAGCGGTTGCCCGGGTGTTCCGGGAGGATCGCCTTTGCCGATGGGAGCTGCGCCATTTTTGACTATCCGCAAATCCATGCGAATCTCCGCTGATCGCGGACCGCCTGATTGCCATTTTCACATCGGAAATCACACGGAAGCCCCGATCGAAGGCAAAGAGATGGGTTGGTCGTGAGAACCTTCGGGCATCGGCTCATCGACATGCAGGTCGAGCAAAGCTGCTGACGCTCGGTCGCCACCCGTCCGATTGGGCTCCTTGGGGAGAGGGGAGCCTATGGACGGGTGGCACTTTTGAGGGGACCGGCAGGAGCATGTCCAGGTCTTGGCTGGACCATGCTCAATAGCCCCGGCAAACTCCGCCAGGTTTGCGGGATCCACGCGCCGAGACGCCTGAACAGCCGACAGTTAAATCGCGGTGAAGTCGAGCTGGAACTCAAGGTCGGGTGCGCGGGGATGGTTGGTTCGCACGCGCACCGGGATTGTCTGCGGATCCTGGTGGGTCTCCGCCGGGCTTCCCGCTGGAAACTCAACCAGCAGGTCCCACTTCGTTCCCTTCCCCTTGAACCCCGCGTCTTTCTTGGCCGAAAACTGCACCGCGCCGCTCCCCGTTTCGATCGCCAGCACCTCCAGGTCGGCCACACCCGCGTCTTCACAAAACAGGAGGAACTTCCGCTTCGTTCCCACCTGCGAGTCAAACGTCCCCAGCGTCATCAGGCTGCGGTCGGCAAACCAGCCCGGGCCCGCCAGCTTGAACGGCCCCCGCCGCCGCCCCACCACCTGCAGGGTGATCAGGGTTTCGGGATCTCCGGGTTCGCCAGTGTTTAACCGCCGTGGTCCCGGAATGTTTGTCAGCACCTTGACGGGGTAGCGGAAATCCCCCACGGGCATTTCCGGGCGAACCTTGAGGACCAGCTCCATCCCCGGTCGCCCCTGGGCCAGCCGGATGTTCGTTTCGGGACTGGTCGGGCGGGTCTCCACCGTCAGCGGGGCGTCGCCCGTGTCGATCGACAGGATCTCGAAATCTTCCTTCGCCGGGCTCAAGATCAGCCCGATGTACTCCGTGGGCTGATCATCGCGGATCAGTTCGACCGGCCACTCCCCCTTGGGGTACTGCACGAACAGGGGCAGCGACTTCCCCTCGATCGAAATCGAGGCTTCGCGGGCCTGCGGGTCGTTGCTGAGCAGCTCGATCGACTTGACGAACATCTCACTGGAGGGCTGCGGCCGCCACGCAACCGTCAGCTCGACAGACTTCCCCGGGGGGATCGGATCTTCGGGCAGGCCCTTCAGCTCGCAGTCGCACCGCGTCGACCCGAGCCTGACCAGCAGCGGTGCCTCGCCTCGATTCGACAGCGTCACCCCCCGACTCAACTGCTCCCCTTCGAAAACCTGGCCGAAATCAATCGAGGTCGGCGACAGCTCGAACTTCGGCCAGGGCCCGGTCGACGAGACCTTCAGTTCGGGGTACCGCTCGTAATAAAACTCCTCGGAGCTAATCTCAATGACTGGCTTGCCCCGCAGGTAGGCCATCAGCAGCACTGTCCCCACCGCCAGCAGGCCCAGCACCGAAAACACGAGAACCGCCCGCCGCTTGGCGGCCTGGGTCTGCTCGGCGGTTCTCACCTCAGGATTCCTCTGCTCGGCCGTCATTTAGTCACGCCACGGATGTTTGACCTTCTCCCAATACTCGGGGAAGGTGGGGGTATGAAAATGCGGGTCGTTGTCACCGTCGTGACACCGGGCACACAAGTCGAACGCCTCCTCCGAGACCAGGGCCGCAAAGTTCCGCCAGTGTCCCACGTCGCTGGCGTCGGCGGCCAGAGTTCCCGCCGCCACCTGACGCTCGAGATCGGAGTGCCGGCCGCCGGGTCCATGGCAGTTCTCGCACTGCTGTCCCGCCAGGTGAGCCGAGGTCTGCTGATCGACCCACCCTGACTTGTACCGCACCACCTCCTGCGGGTCCCAGCCCGTGACGTGGCACGAAACGCACTCGGGATCTTCAATCCGCGAGATGTAATCTCCCTCTTGCCCGGCCCGCCCCTGGATGATTGACACCGTCCCCCGCGCGTGCCCGGTCGTCTTCCAGTGCGCATACGCCCTGGTATGGCATTCGCCGCAGGTTTCAGCCCCCACGTAGGGGTTCTCGCCCGACTCGGCGACATTCCGCGGGTACTCGATCGCCGGCTCGGTCGCAACCAGCTTCTGCAATGCCAGCATCTCCTGGTAGTGCCGCATGTGGTCGCGCATGGCCGGGGTATCGCGGAACCGGTCCTCATCGAGCGACACCGGCTCATACCGCAGCCGCTCGGCACCGGTCCCCTCAAAAACCCCCACGACCGAGACTGCCTTCCCTTTTTGTCCGGGCCAGACCCACAACGCCCCGTCCTCCACCACGCGTCGCGGGTTGGGCTCCTCGGGCCCGCCCGTCGCCACCACCACGTCCCAGCCCGAGACCAGGCCCGCCAGCTGGCGGGTCTCGGCCCCCTGGGCGTGCAACAACAGCACCATCAGGTCGGGCTGTGTCGCCCGCAT
>CAIUHT010000483.1 GCA_903898975.1 uncultured Planctomycetaceae bacterium | reverse complement strand
GCCGAGGTGGTGGCCGATTCCGTGGGGATGGCGGCGTATACGATGGACTCGCACAATGTGCAGCGGTATGCGCGGGACGGGCGGGTTTACAACGAAGGGGATGTGCAGGTGGGGGGCTTCCCCCCGTACCCGATCTCGTACCGGTCGATTGTTCCCCGGGCGAGTGAGTGCTCGAACCTGCTGGTTCCAGTCTGCCTGGCGGCGTCGCACATCGCGTACGGTTCGATCCGGATGGAACCGGTGTTCATGGTGCTGGGGCAGTCGGCCGCCGAGGCCGCTCACCTGGCCCTGGAGCACAAGGTTCCGGTGCAGCAGGTCGCGTATCCGGAACTGCGGGAGAGACTGCTGCGGGCAGGGCAGGTGCTGGAACTTCCCCACGCAGCGGGCAAGTAGTTCGGGGGCGAGAAGTCCGTCGGGACGCGGTTCGTGCGGGAACGTTTCGGCTGGAAAAGTTTCGGCTGGGAATCAGTCGGTCGGAACGTCAGACGGCGGCTGGAGCGAGGGGAATCGCACGTTTTGACCGGTTGGACGACTTTCTGGCCAATTGGAAAACTCCGTTGATCCAGATTCGGTGGTTTGACGTCTACAGACAGGTTGGTGGACGTGGTAACGTAGATCAGGATCGTTCGATGGCCAGCGGAGTGACAGCAGCATGTCGTGCAGGCGATTTCTTCCCGTGTGGTGTTTCAGCAATTTGCGACGCCCCGGCGTTCGATTCGGAATTTTGTGTGCGGTTCTGGCGCTGAGCCCACCCGGTGCGTTTCGTGCTCACGCGCAGGCGGTGCCCGAGGGGGAGGAATTCTTCTTCGTACCCCCGGGCTTCAAAGACCCTGGGCGACCGGTCGAAACCACTGATCCCGAGGCCCCCCGCCTGCGAATTCGAGTGAAGGATCGCGGTACGGGTGGGCCGACGTTCTGTCGCATCGCCGTGGTGGGACCGACCGGGCAGTTTCATCAGCCCCCGCGGAATTATCTCTCGGAGTACGCCCTGACCGGAGACTGGCCCGCGCCGGGAGCGTGGGGCAATCGCAAGGAGAAGGCCCCGTTCCGCTACCTGGGACGCTTCTTCTACGCCTGGGGCGAGACGACCGTGGCGGTTCCGGCGGGACGCGTGCGGGTGGAGGTGCAGAAAGGCTTTGAATACCGCCCGGTCGTGCGGGAAGTGACAGTGGCGGCGGGCGAGTCGCCCGTGGTGGAACTGGAACTCGACCCCGTCGCCAGCGTCGCGTCCCAGGGGTGGTATTCGGGCGATCCGCACCTGCACATTTCCCGGAACACGGCTCGTGACGACGAAGTGATTCTCGATCTGCTCGAGGCGGAGGATGTGCGATTCGGGAGCATTTTGGGATACAACGAACCTGCCGGGCCCTACTCGGGGATTATGGAAAAGCTCGCGACACCGCAGCAGCGGGGGATGGGTGTGAAGTCGATCCGTTCACGGGACGCCTATCACCTGATGTCGGGCCAGGAGTATCGCAACACCACCTACGGGCACATCCTGCTGTTTGGCCGCGACGGCCTGGTCTTTCCGGGGAAAGATTTCAACGCTGATCACTGGCCGGTCTATGGGGTCGTGGCCCGCGAAACACTCGACCAGGGAGGGTATGCGGCGTACGCGCACGGGGGATATCGGCAGGAGGTGTACGCCGACGTCGCGTTGGGCTGCCTGTCGGGAATCGAACTGCTGCAGTTTGGCATCTATCGGGAGATTGGCCTCGAAGACTGGTATCACATGTTGAATTGTGGGTATCGGATTCCCGCGTTGGGGGCCAGCGATTGGCCGGCGTGCCGCTTCCTGGCCGACTGCCGCACCTATGTTCGGCTTCCTGCAGGAGAGGCGAACTTCGAAGGATGGTTGAAGGGAATGGCCGCTGGGCGGAGTTTTGTGACGACCGGGCCGATGCTGCTGGCAACCGTCGGGGGGGGATACCCCGGAGATGTGCTGGAGCTTGAGGCAGGTGAGCAAACGCTGCCGGTCCGAATTGAGCTTGCCAGTGAGGTGGCTCCGGTCGAACAGGTGGACATTGTGGTCAATGGGCAGGTGGTGCAGTCGCTCCCGGTTCCCGCCCGGGTTGCGGGGGGGGATGCCTGGCAGAGACTGGAGGCGAAGATCACGCTCCGCGAATCGGCGTGGGTGGCGGTGCGGGCCTGGTCGAAGACACCTGGTGGGCAACCCAACGCCGAAGCCCACACGAACCCGGTGTACGTCAACTTTGCGGGGCGCCGGGCCTATTCCGCAACCTCGCTGGACCAGTGGGTCTTGCGAATCGACGGTCAGATCGAAAGACATACCCAGCGGGACTTCGCCGACAAGGCCCGGGTGCTGGACTACTTCAACGAAGCCCGTCAGCAACTGCTGAAGATTCGCGAGGAGGAAGGACTGCGAAGCGATGACGACCCCGCTCGCAGGTCCCGGGGGTATTTTGATCGCCTGTCCGACAGTGGCCTGAAGGCGAACGCCGCCGAGGGAGAGCCCACGGATGAAGAGTTAGCCGCCTATCTGCGGCCCGTCCCACCGCTGGAACCAGCCGAGGCGGTGCGGGCTTTTGAGACCCTGCCCGGCTTTGAGGTGCAGGTGGTGGCCAGCGAGCCACTGGTGGTCGATCCGGTGGCAGCGGCATTCGACGCCGACGGAAACCTGTTTGTCTGCGAGATGCGGGACTACCCCTACCGACCCGCCACGGGCCAGTCTCCGCTGGGCACGCTGCGCCTGCTGCGCGACTTAGATGGCGACGGGCGATTTGACAAGGCGACCGTCTTCGCCGACCAGTTGCTCTGGTCAGCGGGAGTCGCTCCCTGGCGGAAGGGGGTGTATGTCGCGGCCCCCCCCGACATCTGGTACCTCGAAGACACCGATGGCGACGATCGAGCCGATCTTCGACGGAGGGTCTTCACCGGATTTGGCACGAACAATCAGCAGGGAATGCTGAACAACCTGGTGGTTGGAGCCGACATGAAGATCTACGGCTCCACGGCTCCCAATGGGGGACAGATCCGGCATGTGGACCGGCCGCAGGAGGCCCCCGTGGATATCGTGGGGCGGGATTTCCGGTTCGACCCTGAGACCGAGGTCTTCGAGTCGATCAGTGGCACAGTGCAGTTCGGCAATACCTTCGACGACTTCGGCAATCGCTTCACCTGCAGTGAATCGCAGCCCCTGCTGCAGGTGGTTCTGCCGCAGCATTATCTCGCCCGGAATCCTCACCTGCCGGTCCCCTCGGCGGTGAAGAACCTGGCTCCCGGCCCGGTTGCGATCCATCGCATCAGCCCGATTGAGCGGTGGCGACAGATCCGGAGTGCCAGGCGGGTCACGACGGGCGAACGGGGCGCGGGAGCCCCCGGGGCCAGCCACCACGTCGTCGACGCGGCTGCCGGAGTGCAGGTGTACCGCGGCGGCAGCTGGCCCGCCGAGTTTTACGGAACAGTCTTCGTGGGCGATGGCCAGAACAACCTGATCCATCACCGGACACTGGTGCCCGAGGGGCCTACCTTCGGATCTCAGCGAGTGGAGCAGCAGACCGAATTCCTCCGTTCGTCCGACATCTGGTTCCGACCCGTGAACCTGCTCAACAGTCCCGATGGCAACCTGTACTGCCTCGACATGAGTCGGGAAGTGCTGGAGTCGATTCATGTTCCCCTCGACGTCGCCCGGCATCTGGATTTCACCAGTGGTCGAGATCGGGGGCGGATCTATCGGATTGCGCCCGCAGGATTCAAGCCCCCGCCCCCGCCACGGTTGAGCCAGGCCACCACCGCCGAGTTGGTGGCCCACCTGGGGAGCCCCCATGGCTGGTATCGCGACACAGCGGCCCGGCTGCTGTACGAGCGGCAGGACCGCGCTGCGGTGGCACCACTGGAATTGCTGGTGCGTTCCACCAAATCTCCGGCAACCCGGGTCGCCAGCCTGTGGACACTGCACAACCTCAAGGCGCTGCGGTCGGAACTGCTGGCCTTGGGGTTGCGTGACCCGGTCCCTGGGGTCCGCCTGAATTCCCTCAGGCTGGCAGAGCCCCTGTTGGCCAAGGTGGCCCCGCTGCGGGCCCTGGTGCTCTCGATGGGAAGTGATGTCGACCCGCAGGTCCGGCTGCAACTGGCATTCACGCTGGGCGAGGTGGACGATGCAAAAGCGGCCGATCTCCTGGCCCGGCTGTTTAAGGCGCACGGCGCCGATCCGTGGATGAAAACCGCGCTCTTCAGCTCGGCGACCAACCTCGCAGGGCCAACCTTGTCGCAGCTTTTGAAAGAGCGCGAATGGGGCGCGTCGGGGGAGGCCGCCGGCATCCTGGAATCGCTCGCGCTGCTGATTGGGGCGCGGGGACGTGCTCCCGAGATTGGGAACACCCTGGCACAGCTGGCGCAACTGGACGATTCGGGTCGGCAACAGGCGCTGGTGGCCGCCGTCTCGAGAGGACTGCGGAAATCGGGCCAGCGGATTGATCTGGCAGAACTGCCCGACCCGGTGGGGAGGGCCCTGCTCGAGACCACGATGCGGGGGGCCTTGCAGGCGGCCGCCGACGCGAGTGTCGCCGAACCGGCCCGGCTACAGGCGATTGGCCTGCTGGCGACCGCTCCGTGGGGATACTCGGGCGTGGTGTTGTCGGAGCGGGTGGTGCCGCAGGAGCCCCCGGCAGTGCAGTTGGCGGCGGTTCGGGCGATCGGGGAGTACGCCGATACTGGACTCGATGAACTGCTGCTCGGGCGGTTTCCACAGGTGACCGCCGAGGTTCAGCAGGAGAT
>CAIUHT010000482.1 GCA_903898975.1 uncultured Planctomycetaceae bacterium | reverse complement strand
GACCCGGTGCAAGATCGAGTCGGACCCGCAGATGGCGCAGGCCCACCAGACGCTCTACAACGCCGAAGTGGCGTACCGCGAGGGGAACTTCGAGGAATCGATTGCCCTCTCCCGCGAGGGGTTGGAACTCTACGGCAAGATGCTCGAGCAGTTCCCCGACATGAAGGATGACGACACCACCATTGAAGAGGTGATGGTCGCCCAGTTGTTCTGGCGGGAATCGCTGCGGCTGGTCGAAGGGGTCGAGCCCGACGAATCGGAAGACTATCCCCTCAAGGAGCTCTGGCAGAAGCAGCAGCCGCGGAAGGAACAGTACATGGAGGAGTTCCAGCGTCGGCAGCGGACAGGAGGCTGATCGCCCCGCCTGCTTGCCCGGCGTGACGGAGCGCCTGTGGCGCAGGGGCCCGCGTGCCGGGGACCGCTTGCCAAGGCGGCCGCGGAGACGCATCACCGACCAAGGGGGGCCCGCTGGCAGAGTGCCAGCGGGCCCCCTTCGCGTTTGTTGGCAACCTGTGGCTGCTTGGCGAGTCAATTCGGAGTTGATGCCGGGGCCTCCCCTTTGCGGCTGAGCCGCTTGAAAAACATGGGGGAGCGGAGTTCAATGAACCGCGTTCCCCGGGGGGCTGCTTGTCCCGCTGGGTGTCCCTGAACCTCCCGCTTGTGCCGCCATGCTCTCTCCCGCGCGTCGCCGTCTGTTCGCCTCTATGGGCCTGTCGAGGTGTCTGTCGGGCACTGCAGTCGCGCTGGCGACGCTGTGTGTGTGCCTGCTGCCGCAGCGCAGCGTGGCCCAGACGGGGGGACGCAACCCGCATTTCTTTCCCGGCGAGATCCCGGAGGTCCCGACGTCACAGGCCGGGGAAGGGGCCGCGGCCCGGACTGGCGAAGATTGGCCAGTCTTCCTGGGGCTGCGGGGAACCGGGGTGTCGGGAGAACGGGGATTGCTGGCCGAGTGGCCCAAGGGGGGGCCCCCCGTGCTGTGGAAGCGGGCGGTGGGGGAAGGGTACACCGCCCCTTCGATCCTGGGCGATCGCCTGGTGTTTTTCCATCGGGTGGAAGACGAAGAGCGGGTCGAGTGCCTGTCGGCCTCTTCGGGCGAAGTGTTGTGGACCCACTCCGATCCGACCTCGTTCAACGACCCCTATGGCTACAACGGGGGCCCCCGCTGCTCACCTGTCCTGGCGGGGAAGCGATGCTACGTGTTTGGTGCCGAGGGGCGGCTGAGCTGTCTCGACCTGGAGACCGGCCGGCCAGTCTGGCAGCGGGAGACGGCCCGGGAGTTCAAGATTCCACGAGCGTTCTTCGGGGTGGGTTCGACCCCGGTGCTCGAAGGGAACCTGCTGCTGGTGATGGTGGGCGGGCATCCGCAGTCGGGAGTGGTGGCGTTCGATGCGGAAACGGGGAAGACCGCCTGGGAGAGTGTCGGCCCGGGCGATTTCCCCGAGCCGACGCGGCGGATCGAGCGGGATCGCCCCCCGGTCAAGCTGGCGAGTTATTCTTCGCCCATCGTGGCCACCCTGCATGGTCGCCGCCAGTTGTTGTGCCTGATGCGGCCGGGACTGGTCTCGCTCGACCCACAGACGGGGAGCGTCAACTTTTCGACCTGGTTCCGCTCGCCCATTCACGATTCGGTGAACGCCGCGCGGCCGGTGGTCATGGGCGACCGCATCTTTCTCTCTTCGGCGTATGACGCCGGTGCGCAGGTGTTGCGGGTGGGCGAAGATGGCAAATCGCTCGAGACGGTCTGGAGCGACCCTGAGGCGATGGAAACCCACTGGTCGACCACGATCGAGCATCATGGCTACCTGTACGGCTTCAGCGGCCGGTATGAACCGGGCTCGAACCTGCGGTGCATCCGCGCGAGCGACGGGAAACTGATGTGGCGGACCCGCGACGTCAATGAAGACGAAGAGCCCGACGCCAAGGCGGGGTTGGGAATGACCGAACCCAAATTCTATGGACGGGGTTCGGCCCTGCTCGCCGACGGTCGCCTGATTGTCATGGCAGAACGGGGGACCCTGGCCCTGGTCGAGTTGAATCCCGAGAAATTCCGCGAGATCAGCCGGGTGAAGTATCCCGAGCTGGGCTACCCGTGCTGGACGGCGCCCGTGCTGTCGCGGGGTCGGCTGTACGTGACAGGCTCGAAGCAGTTCCGCGGGATCGGTGGCTTCCCCGAGTATGCCTACCACCTGATCTGTCTCGATCTGAAGACTCCCGAGGGGAAGCCCGAGTAGGCCCGGCTGGTGGGGCAGGATTTCTCGCTGGAAGGCAGGGCGTCATGTTGCAGCGTGTGCTCGAACCCGAGGTGATGGACACCCCGGAAGAGGCGGTGGCGTACGACAGCATGGATCACTCGGTGGTCAATGCCCTGTTCGCCGACCAGCTGGTGGCCGACCTGCTGGTCTATCGACAGCAGGCGAGCCTGGACGGGGTCCAGCGCACTTTGACGCTGCTGGATGTGGGGACTGGCACGGCGCAGATTCCCATCGAGATCTGTCGGCGGGACCCCGAGGTGCGGATTGTGGCGCTCGACCTCGCCGAGCACATGCTCGCGCTGGGCCGACGGAACGTGGAGCGGGCCGGACTGGTGGGACGCATCGACCTGCAGTGCGTCGATGCCAAGCGACTCGACTGGGCGGACGGGGAGTTTGTCTCGGTCGTTTCGAACAGCATTGTGCATCATATTCCCGAGCCACTCGCTGCGTTCCGCGAGATGGCGCGGGTGCTGCGCTCGGGCGGGGTGCTGTTTGTGCGCGACCTGCTGCGACCGGCGACGTTGGCTGAACGCGACGCCCTGGTCGACCTGCACGCCTCGGGGGCGACACCACAGCAGCGGCAACTGTTCGCCGATTCGCTGCACGCGGCACTCACCCTGGACGAAGTCCGGCAATTGTCGCGGGCGGTGGGGTGGCCGGCGGAATGGGCGCGGCAAACCAGTGACCGGCATTGGACGATCCGGTCGCACGAGGTGCCTGTGGGCTAAGCCGCGCGCAGCCTGGGCGGGCGCGATGTGACATGCCCAGGGGCGGCTACCGATCTCAGGCCGCGACCCAGGCAAGAGCGCGGCCAGCGAGAATCTCGCACAGGGGTTCTGCCGCAGAAAGCCCGCTCCCGTGGCGTTCGGCCTCCAAGGGGCCCCGCCATCGCACAGGTGCCCCCGATGGCCCGTTGCCCATCGAGACACGACTTGTCGCCGGCGCTGTGGGCCGCAGTGGCCCCGCGGCTCAACTGGCGGGTGAGATGTCGGCGAAGAGCCGCAGGGTGTTGGTCTCGAGTGGAGAGGGGGGAGCATCGGGCAGGGGCGGGAGCAGGCGGACCGGGGTGTCGTAGTAGACGGCACAACCCCCGGCGTCGGTCTCTTCGGCCCGTACGAGGGCGTTCGCACAGCGTCCCCGGCTGAGCCAGCCCCCCTTTTCCATCAGCAGGACGTCGGTTCGCTGTAGCGGGTCCAACTTCAACTGCACGGTGATGGCCGCCACGTCCGATTCCACCCGCGCGAGATCGCCATCGCGGAAGCCGGGGGCGGCGTCGGGATGCACCACCGCGGTCGCAGGTCCAACCTGCTGCTCGGGCAGCCATTGCGAGGCCTGCGCCTTTTCGGTTGAGAGGGCCATCAGCAGCAGGGGCCGTTCGCTGGTGACCGCCGGCGGAGCGACGGGCAGGTCGTGCGCCAGGTTCACCCGGCCCGTGGCGGTGGGAAACCGCCGGTCGGGGAACATCAGTTGTGGGGCAATCGGGTTGCGGACCGGGCCCTTGCGGAGATCGTCGAGGCTGGCCCCGCGGTCGGCGACCTGCCTGAGCACCCGCCGTTTCCAGGTGTCGACGTCGTCGGCGAACTCGTGGGCCAGGCCGGTTCGCTGAGCGAGTTCCTGGATGATGGCGTAATCGCTTTTGACCCCCTCGGGAGGAGGGACGACAGGCCGCGACTCGACCAGCCAGTGGTGCCCATACGCCCCCAGGAGATCGTCCTCTTCCAGCAGCGTGGTGGTGGGCAGCACGTAGTGGGCACAGCGGGCCGAATCGGTGAGGAAGCTGTCGACCACCACGGTCAGCTCCCGGCTGGCGAGCGCCTGGGCGACCGTGTGCGACTGCGGGAGCATCGCCACGGGGTTCGCCGAGGTCATGAACACCGCCCTCACCGGCGGGTCACTCGCTTCGAGAATGGCAGGGCCAAGCCGGGCCTCGGGGAGCAGGCGGGGGGCGACCTCATCGCGGCGGGCGAATGACAGGTCGAACGCCGAGCGGCGTTTGAAGTAGTACGAGATGCCACCGCCGGGAATGCCGATGTTGCCCGAGATGGCCCCCAGGGCATCGAGGGCCCGGACCGCCGCGGAACCATGGCGACGGCGTTGCAGTCCCCAGCCAATCAGGAGGGCGGCGGGACGGACGGAGTACGCCTGGGCGAGCGCCTGCAGCGCCGAGGGGGAGACGCCCGCCAGTTGGGCCCAGTCGGCGATCGAGCGGGAGAGGGCGAGGGTGCGGAACTCGGGGAGGTGATCGCAGTACTCACTCGCGCTGGGGTCGGCGGTTCCCGCTTCGAACATCCAGCGGGCCACCCCCAGCGCCAGCGGAATGTCACCTCCGGGCCGGGGCTGCACGTGCAGATCGCAGAGGGCGGCGGTGCGATGATGCACGGGGTCGACCGAGATCAGTTGGGCGCCCCGCCGCCGGGCCTCGAGCAGCACTGGCAGCAGGTGCACGTTCGAGACGTGCAGGTTCTTGCTCCACAACACAATGCAGCGACTGTTGAGCAGATCGAAGAGATCGTGGCTGTCTTCCTCGCCAAAGTCGGTGGTCTGGGCGGCGTCCCCCGCCCCGGTGCAGACGTCGCCCGACTTGCCCGTGACCGGACCAAAGCGTTCGAAGAAGTAGTCGACCACCCCCTTGAGAATCCCCATCGATCCGCCGCAGCGGTAATACAGGATGGCGGCGGGACCCGACTCGGCGCGAATGCGGAGCAGGCGGGTGGCGATGTCATCGAGGGCGGTGGCCCAGGAGACTGGCTCGAAGCGGTCCCCCACGCGGCGGAGGGGGCTGGTGAGACGCCGCGGGTCGTACTGGTGTTCCAGGAACCGGCTGGTGCGCTGGCAGAGAAAGCCCTGCGTGATGGGGTGGTTCTTGTCCCCCTGCAGGCGCGTAATGCGGCCATCCTCGACGGTGGCCACAATGCCACAGGCGTCCGGGCAGTCGCGATTGCAGGCGGTGAGCTTCTGCTCG
>CAIUHT010000481.1 GCA_903898975.1 uncultured Planctomycetaceae bacterium | reverse complement strand
TGGCGGCGGTGCTGGCGGGGCTGGGCCTGCTGATGGCGCTGGAGGCACTGTCGATTGTGCTGAGGCCGCGCCAGGGAAGGCCCGAACGCCCGGAACTGCAACCCGCCCCGCAAGCGGGCTAACCAACTGGTGAGAGCGGTCGACCGTCGCCACCCGCAAGGGGGGCGCGTCAAGACCCTCGCGCGCCGCCGGCTGAGCAGCCTGGCTGAGTCGATCGGACCAGCGGAACCCGGCGGGTGAGGGGGAATGTGCCGAATTGTCACCGGGCGTTACAACCCGAACAATCGTCAAAGTCACTCTCAACGGCAGGGGTCGGTTGGCAGCGGGGCGCGTCAGGGTCGGTACAACCGGCGTGCCTGTCGCGGCGGGAACGAAACGCGTGGCATTTGGTCATTCCGATCTGGTGGCACCCTTGACGGTTGACGATCTTACTGGCACCACGCCGGGTCCCCCGACTGCGCGCCGATGAATGCGGTCGCAGGCGGTGTTCGGCGACAAGTTCTCCAGCGGGGCTGGTGGCAGCCACTGGTCATTGAAGACCGCGGCCCACGGAGTGTGGGTTGCCAGACGTGAAGGAGTTGGTCCGATGCTTGTTTTGTCCCGTCAGCGCGACGAGAGCATCATTATTGGCGAGAACATTGTCATCACCGTCGTCGACATTCGCGGTGACAAGGTTCGCCTGGGGATTCAGGCTCCGACCGAGATCCCGGTGCATCGTCAGGAAGTCTACGAAGCGATCCAGCGGGAACAGGCGAAAACGCAGGGAACCGACACCACCACCGTCGATGTGGCACTGGCGAAGTTCCCCAACCGCCGCCCCGGAAAGCCCGCCCAGTAATCCGCATGGGCGATCGACCCGCCCCCCCGGTCTTCCGGCGGGAGTCGCGCTCGATCCCCCCGCGACCGCCTGGCATCTTCCTGCGGCCAATCCTCGATCTCAATTCAGCGTACCGGGCCAGCCGCCCGCACGCTGCCTGGGACGGCTGACTCCAGCACGACCACACCTGGCCTGGTCTGTTTCGTGGTCGCAGCAGGATCGCACCGCGACCACCACGCAACGACGGGACAGGCTCTCTCCCTTCGCCCTGGCTCGCGTTGGCTTTCGCGACACGTTGCTCTGCCCGGGAAAGGCACTTGGGCGCTTGTTGCCGCACTGTCCGGTCATGCCTCAGCCACCAGCGTCGAGCTGAGGACTGGCCCAGGGGTCCTGGCTGGATTGCCGCGTGGCAGGTTAAGCCAGTTTCTGCCCGCGAACTGTCGGGGGTCTCTCATTCGATTCGACCCGCGGTGTCAATGACGGTCGAATTGATGGCTGGGTGGGCCGAAAACCTGCCATAGCGGAGGGTTTGGGCCGAGTGCCAAGGGAGGCACCGGCCTTTGTCGTTTGTCGGACAGCGTGTTCGTGTGACTGTCGTTGATCAGGGGCCCGCGTTGCCGGGCCCAATCGAAACCAGGGTCGGGGGCCCCCAGCCGATGCACTCCCAACAGGACCCTCCACTGCGATTCACCGTCGAGGCGGTCGATCGGGAAACAGCGGCCCGGGCAGGGCGGTTTGTCACCCCGCACGGTGAGGTCGAGACCCCGGCCTTCATGCCGGTGGGAACCCTCGCCACGGTCAAGGGATTGACCATCGATCAACTCCAGTCGGCGCGGGTCCAGATGGTGTTGGCGAACACCTACCACCTGGCGCTGCGTCCGGGGGCCGAGGTCGTAGCTCAACTGGGGGGGTTGCATCGCTTCATGGCGTGGCCCAAGCCGATCCTGACCGACTCGGG
>CAIUHT010000480.1 GCA_903898975.1 uncultured Planctomycetaceae bacterium | reverse complement strand
GGGCTGACCCTCGGCTGTTGCCAGTGCCACAGTCACAAGTTCGACCCGGTGTCGCACGCCGAGTACTACCGCTTCGCCGCCTTCTTCGACAGCATCGACGAAGATGGCCGGGCCGGGGGGGGTGCCGTCCCCTTCCTTTCGTATCGTTCCGAGCGGGTCGAGCCGGTGCTGGTTGGGGCCCGGCAGTTGCTCGCCACCCGCCAGGCCACGCTGGCCCGCGCCCGCCAGGAGGCCGAGCCGCGCTTCGTCGCCTGGCTGACGCAGCAACTCGACTCGACGCAGCCCCCGGTGCCGTCGTGGACTGCCTGGCGGCCCGCCGAGCTGGTGACCGTCGAAGGGACGACCCTGGTCGCCGATGCAGAGGGAACCGTTCGCGCGACGGGGGCGAACCCCCGGCAAGATGACTATCGACTGATTGGACCGGTGACCCGGCAGCGTGTGACCGGCGTGAAACTGCGGGTCTTTCCTGACCCCGATCTTCCCGGCCCCGGTTTTTCGCGCGGAGCCACCGGTGAGTTCATCCTGACCGATGTGAAACTGCAGGTTCGGCAGCGGGGGGAATCGCAGGAGCAGGAACTGGCGCTCGCCTCGGCGACCGCCGACTTTTCAGCCGACAAAAAGGCGAACAACAACTATGGCGACATCGCCGACACACTGGATGACGACCCCCGCAATGGCTGGTCCACGCTGGGGGCCGCAGTGATTGAGCCGCACGAGGCGGTCTTCGCGCTCGCCCAGCCGTGGGTCCCGCAGCCGGGCGAAGAACTGGTGCTCGAGCTGCGGCAACGCTCGACGCAGGGAGACCGCAGCCTGGCGCGGTTCGCCGTCTGGTTGACCGACGAGACCGGCCCGACACTGCGGCAGGTGGGGCCAACCCCTCGGGAAGAACTGGCGCGGGGGGCGGTTACAGAGGTGTCGCAGGTGGCCCCGGCTGTGCGGGACCGCCTGCTGGCGCAGTTCCTGGCCGATGATGCGGCGGTTGAACAGGCCCGGCTGGGGGTCGAGCGTGCGGCCCGGCAATTGGCCGAGTGGGAGACCGCGGCGAAGCCCGTCAACGTGATGGTGCTGGCCGAGCGGGCGCAGCCGCGCACCACCCACGTGCTGGTCCGCGGGGTGTGGGATCAGAAGGGAGAAGTGGTGGAGCGGGGGGTGCCCAGCGTGGCCGGGAGTTGGCCCGAGGGGCTCCCCAGCGATCGGCTGGGCCTGGCGGGCTGGCTCACCGCCCGCAGCAATCCACTCACTGCCCGCGTCGCGGTGAATCACCTGTGGCAGGTGCTGTGGGGCGAGGGACTGGTGCGGACCCCTGAAGACCTGGGGGTGCAGGGAGAGTTCCCCACGCATCCCGAACTGCTCGACTGGCTGGCGAGCGAGCTGCTCGACAGTGGGTGGGACCTGCGGCATGTGGTGAGGCTGGTGGTCTCGAGCCGGGCGTATCGCCAGTCGTCGCAACAGACCCCCCAGCAGCGCGAGCGTGACCCGGGCAATCGGTTGTGGGGTCGGCAGGCGCGGTACCGGCGCCCGGCGTGGATGCTGCGCGATGCCGCGTTGCAGGTCGCGGGTCTGCTCGACTCGACCGTCGGTGGGCCCCCTGTGCGCCCCCATCAGCCCGAGGGAATCTGGGAAGAGAATTTCATGGGGCGGTTCAAGTACGAGCCCAGCGAGGGCTCGGCTCAATTCCGCCGGACTCTGTACGCCTTCTGGCGCCGCGCCGTCGCCCCGACGTTTTTGTTCGACACCGCTCAACGGCGGGTCTGCGAAGTGCGCGTGGCGCGCACCAACACCCCGCTGCAGGCGCTGGTCTTGCTGAACGATGAAAACCATCTCCTGGCGGCCCGGGCCCTGGCGGTGCGGATGGCGCGGGAACCGGGAGGGCCGGAGCAACAACTGCGGTGGCTGCTGTGGCAGGTGCTGTCGCGACCGGCTGAGGAGGGGGAGTTGCGGCGGCTGGAGGCCCGGCTGCGGGAAGCCGAGCGGTTTTACGCGGCGAACCCCGCTGCCGCCCAGGATCTGCTGCGGACCCCGCTGTGGAGCCCTCCCGCCGACGTCGATCCAGGTGCGGTGGCGGCCCGCGTGGTGCTGGCAAGCCTGGTGTTGAATCTCGACGAGGCGGTGTCGCATGAATGAGTGGCCAGGAGGGGGCGACCAGCAGCGACTGGCCCGCCGACTGTTTCTGGGACAGGCCTCGGGATTGTCGTTGGCGAGCCTGGCGTGGCAGAGCGGCGCGTTGGCCAGCCCGGCGGGCGCGCCGGCAGGAGCAGGAGCAGGAACGGGAACGGGAACGGGAACGGGAACCACCGGGCCGCGAACCCAGCATGCCCCGCGGGCCCGCAATGTCATTTTTCTGACGCAGTCGGGGGGACCGTCGCAGCTGGAGCTGTTCGACCACAAGCCCAGGCTGGTCGAGATGGCGGGACAGGAATTGCCCGAGTCGGTCCGGCAGGGGCAGCGGCTGACGACGATGACGTCTGGTCAGAAGCAGTTGATCATGCCCGCCCGAACCCGCTTCGAACAGTGCGGCTCAAGTGGGGCGACCATCGGGGAGTGGCTCCCCTTTCATCGCCAGATCGCCGACGAACTCTGCTTCGTCAAGTCGATGTTCACCGACCAGATCAACCACGCCCCGGCCATGACCCGCCTGCTCACCGGGCACCAGTTGCCCGGCCGCCCCAGCCTTGGGGCATGGACCAGCTATGGCTTGGGAAGCGAGAACGCCAACCTGCCCGATTACCTTGTGCTCATCTCCCGGCTCAAGCGGGGGAGCGACCAGCCCCTCTACGACCATTACTGGGGCTCGGGGTTTCTGCCTTCCAGGCACCAGGGGGTGAAGCTGCGGAACGCCCGCGACAGCGTGTTGTACCTGCGCGACCCGGCGGGGCTCCCGCGCGATTTGCGACGGGGCATGCTGGACGACCTGGCCGAACTCAACACCCAGCGACAACAGCAGACCGGGGACCCCGAGATTCTCGATCGCGTGGCCCAGTACGAACTGGCGTGGCGGATGCAGACCAGCGTTCCCGAGCTGACCGACCTGTCGGGCGAGAGCGAGGCGACGTTCGAGATGTATGGGCCCGATTCGAGGCGGCCGGGCACCTACGCGGCGACCTGCCTGCTGGCCCGCCGGCTGATCGAGCGCGGCGTGCGGTTTGTGCAGTTGTTCCACCCCGACTGGGACCATCACAGCCGGTTGGGGTCGTGGTGCCTGGCGCGGTGTCGAGATACCGATCAGGCCAGTGCCGCGCTGATCCGCGATCTGAAACAGCGGGGCCTGCTCGAAGAAACACTGGTGGTGTGGGGGGGCGAATTCGGGCGGGGAGTGGCGGGGCAGGGAGATTGGAACAGCCCCGAGGGAGGACGCGACCATCATCCGCGGTGCTTCACCATGTGGCTGGCGGGGGGCGGGATCAAGACCGGCCAGACGTGGGGGGCGACCGATGACTTCAGCTACAACGTCGTCGACCGGGGGGTCTCACTGCGCGATCTGCACGCGACACTCCTGCACCTGCTGGGAATCGACCACGCGCGGCTGACCCACCGGCATCTCGGTCTCGACCAGCGACTCACCGGTGTCGAACCCGCCGCCGTGGTGGCAGGACTGCTGGCCTGAGCGAAGAGCCCGCGGGCACTCCGCCAGCACCGCGCCTTGTCACGCGCCGCACCTCTCTGGAAAAGCCGCCTGTCGCCAGAAGTCGAATTGGCGTCGCGCAGACCAAGGCCCAGACCCGATCGTCGCGGATGGCGAGATTGGGCAGACGAGGGGGGCCAGGGCAGGGGGGCCAGGGCACAGCGGGGCGACTTGGGTCACACGCCGCGGCTCATTCCGACTGTGGGAGTGCCGAAAGACCGCCGGTCAGCGGGTGACGGCGGGGGTAGCGACTGGGGCGGCGGTGCGTTGCCGGCGGTGTTCCTCGGCGTACCAGAGAACGGTCTGCTCGAGTCCCGACTTCCAGTCGTGGGCGCACTGGTAGCCCAGGTCTTGCCGGGCGGCCGAGATATCGGCCCCCGAGTGCAGGATGTCGCCCAGCCGGGCGGGTCGGTATTCGGGGTCGAAGTCGACGTCGAGAATGCGGCAGATCGCCGAGAGGAGGTCGTTGACGGTCAGCGACTCGCCCGAGCCGACGTTGTAGACGTTGCCCGAGACTCCCTCGACGGTCGCGGCGAGCAGGTTGGCGTTCACCACGTTGTCGACAAACACGAAATCGCGCGACTGGTTCCCGTCGCCAAAGATGACAGGCCGGCGGCCTTCGAGCAGGGCGGCGACAAACAGCGGGATGACCGCGGCATACGGCCCCTTGGGATCCTGCCGGGGACCGAACACGTTGAAGTACCGCAGCCGGACTGTCTCCAGCCGATAGCTGCGGGCATACGCCTCCATGTACATCTCGGCGGCCAGCTTGGCGGCGGCGTAGGGCGAGAGGGGCATCAGCCGGCTGGTCTCGCGCTTGGGGCTCTCGGGCAGGTCGCCATAGCAACTGCTTGAACCGGCGAAGACCACCCGCCGAACTCCCAGGTCGCGACAGGCATCGAGCAGGTGCACTGTGCCCGTGGTGCAGACTTCGTGCGTCTTGGCGGGGTTGGCGAGCGAGGCGGGAACCGAGGCGAGGGCCGCCTGGTGGAAGACCACGTCGATGCCATCGACCGCCTGCCGGACGATCGCCGGGTCGCACAGGTCCCCCTTGAGGAAATCGACCCGGTTGCCATGCCTGGCGAGATTCCGCTCGAACCCGGTGGAGAGATTGTCGAGCACCCGCACGTACTCGCCCTGCTGCACCAGGCGCTCGACGATGTGCGAGCCAATGAAGCCTGCCCCGCCAGTGACGAGGTAGCGGGTCAGTTGCATCGGGCGTTCAGCGGCGGGGGCGGGTCGAGTCATGTAGCACGCAAAGCCAAGGTCGGCGGGCGAAGTGCGGGTTGAGAGCGAGGGCTGGCTGGAGTTGTCGGTTCGACGGCAGGAGGTGCCCACCCCGGGCCCCTCCGGGCCAATCTCACGCAATGATGTGAGTGCGGGACCCGCTGTACTTGCCGCAGGCGTTCCGCGGGTCAACCACCAGCTTCGAGTGGCTGGCCACGAGGTTCCAATCGACCAGCGAGTGGTCGGTCACAACCAGGGTGCAGTCGAGCGACTCGAGCCACTTCGCGCTCAGGGGCTCGCTCGACAGGTGCAGCCCCTCGTACTTCCGCATGGCGGGGAGCGTGGGGACGTGCGGATCGTGGTAGGAAAGATCGGCCCCGAGGTGCAGCAGCTCTTCGATGATCTCGAACGCGGGCGACTCTCGCGGATCGTCCACATCTTTCTTGTAGGCGATGCCGATGATGCCCACCTTGCTCCCCCGCACCGACTTGCGGTCGCGGTTCAGCCCCGAGATCACCTGCTCGACCACGTAGCGGGGCATGCGGGTGTTGACCTCTCCCGCCAGCTCGATGAACCGCGTGTTCAACCCGTACCGCCGGGCCAGCCACGTCAGATAGAACGGATCGATTGGAATGCAGTGGCCCCCCAGCCCCGGGCCGGGATAGAACGCCTGGAATCCGAACGGCTTGGTCTTCGCCGCCTCGATCACTTCCCAGATCGACAGCCCCATCCGGTCGAACACCGTTTTCAGCTCGTTGACCAGCGC
>CAIUHT010000479.1 GCA_903898975.1 uncultured Planctomycetaceae bacterium | reverse complement strand
GCTGCCGCCGCACGAATTCCACGTCGGTCCCCCACACATCGAGGGCCAGCCCTGCGGTCTCGAAATTCAGCAACGAAAAATCGCCGCACTCCTCGCTGTATGGGGTCCCCGTTTCCAGGTACATCCACGGCACGTGCGGAAAGACCAGGTGCAAAAAGTGCAACGTGGGATGCTCCCCGGCGGTGAGGCAGTCCAGGAAGTGCTGAAACTGCTCCCGCCGCTGGCAGTTCCAGCCCCAGCGGATCACTCCCCGCCGGCGGGTGCGGTCGACCGCCCCCCCTTCCGGAACTCCCCACCAGCTCTGCCGATGCTGCGGCAACCTGTGCCTGATCTCCCGCGGCAAAACATGCAGCAGCACCGATTTCGCCACTTCGGGCAACACCGTGGCCAGCTGCGTCCACACCGGGGGCTTTTGCCACTCGGCCGAGGCGTCCCCATCAAACGCGAGGCGCGAGACTGGCTCGAACGCCACTAGCTCGTGCCGCCCCCCCGACATCACCAGGTTAAACAGGCTCGGATCGCGGCGAGTTGGCCCCTGGCTGTCCGCTGGGTCGGGGTAACGGCCCGTCAATAGTGCCGGCACTACGCAACTGGTCTCCGCGTTGACCGTCGTCGCGTTACGATACCACGTGGCCTCTTCACCCAGCCGGGCAAAATTCGGGAACCGCCGGGCATTGATCGTCCCGTCAGATCGCCGCAGTGACAGGCCACTGAACTCGTCGAACACAACCAGCACCACGGGAATCGGCTTGATCTCGGTGACGCTCCAACGCGCCCCTCCCGCAATCATCCGGGCCGCCTGCGACTGCGTCCAGAACAGCCACGCGAACAGGGGCAGTCCCCACGCCGCCACTTCCACCCCGCGCCGCAGCGCCGCAAACCGCTGATACCCGACCGCCGAGGCCACTCCCGTCGCCACGGTCGCCAGCACCACCCCCAGCCCGAACAGCAGGGAATAGTGCCGATACAGTGGCATCGCGATCATCGCCGCAAACAGGCAGACCAGTGCCAGCACCACCGCTTCCCGCAGTCGCCACGAGATCTGCTCGCACAACCACAGCAGCCCCCCCATCAGCAGCCCGGGCCCCAGCAGAATCATCCCCACCAGCGTCGCCAACCCCGCCGGGTTCAGGCCCGCGTCGATGACAAACGCTTCGCGTCGACCCAGCAGATCAAGCGCGGGCTGTGCTCCGGCGAAGCCCCACAACACCGCCAGTCTCAGCCAGTCGTTCTTCCACGGCCGCTTGGCCGATCGCATGTCGCCCCTCGCGAAAATAGTTGCTACTCCTGGCTGCCCCCCGCGCTGCTTCCTGCCCCCTGCGCCAGCAGCAGCGTTCGCGTACCACACTCCAGGGGCAACTCGCGGACCCGCCCGAAGTGCATTCGCAGGGCCGCGCGGCACGCCTCCAGTGAGTACCCGCTCAAATCGTCACGGCGGTTGCGAACGATCCGCCGCGCCTGCGGGTCTTCAAGCGTAACAAATTCCAGCACCACCGCCTGCGTCGTCTCCGCCAGCCAGGCAATCACATCGTCAAGCCTCAGTCCCGAACCCAGCACCAGGTGATGCACCACCGCCAGGCAGAGTATCAGGTCGGGCCGCGACCGTGCCGACAGTGCGGGCCGCTCCGTTCCCCGCCAACCCAGCCCCGGTGATGGGTCGGCGAAATTGTGAACCAGTGGCAGAATGGCTCCCGCCGTTTCCGGGGGGCGATTCGTCCGCAGATCACGATACAGCTGCTCGACGCAGGCATGGTCGGCATCAAGAGCCACCACCAGTTCCGCAACCTCCGCCGCCAGCCGCGAAAACGTCCCGGTGTTGCAACCCACATCCCAGACACACTCGGGACTGATTTCCGCCAAGGCCTCGGCGACAAACCGCCGCTTGCTCTCCCAGTCGACGTCGCTGTAGGCCGGCTGGTAGTCGGACCAGTCACTGCGGGGAATCTGCCACTGCAGCCGGTCGACCAGCCGATGCAATTGCCGGGCCGTTCGCAGCACCGCCTCGCGGGGCAGCCCCTGCCGCGCCAGTCCCGAACGCACATCGGCGTCACCCACCGTCCGCGAGCGCTGCAGCGAGGCATGCAGCACCCCGTGCACGAAGACCCCGGGACGCAGCCAGTCGCGGAACGAACAGAAACGGCGGAAATCTTCGGGCCGCAACCCCTCCAGTCGGCCCCGCAGCCAGGGTTGGTAGTCCACCTGGTGATACGCCCGCAAGAACAATGGCAGCAATTGCGTCTGGCAAAACTGACCGTAGCCCGTCCACGGTGCCCCAGCCGGCAAGGGCTCCCACGACGCCACATCAATGAACACCGGGTCACAACCCCGGAACTGCACGTTGTAAGCGGTGCCGTCTTTCAGCGTGTATCCCTCGCCCAGGCTGTCGATCAACAGCTCCAGCTGACACAACGCCGCAGCCCGCAACATCCCGAACGGCCACTCGTGCGGATAACTCAGGCAGGGAATCCGCTCATGCCGCAGGAAGAGTTCCCACCCCGCATCGAGCGACAGTCCCGCCTCGAGAACCGACTGCCGAGAGACTTCGCGGGTGCCGATGACCTTCCCCGCAGTGTGGGCGCGGGGGAAAAATCCGGACTGCTGCAGACCTCGCCAGTTAGCGGCGGCTGACGCGTCGAGCAGGCGAAACACCTGCCCATCCATTCCCAGGCAGACGCGAGCCGAATGATCTCGAAACGAGGCCGGGTCAAACCCAGGAAACATTCCCCCCCTCCCCAGGGGGCGTGGATCCGACTCCCGCCCTCAAGAATGACTACCGCCAACCTTGGCGAGAAACAGGCACAGCGGCGATTCCCAATCGACGGTGCCAGCAACCAGCGGTGCCAGCGACCCTTCTCCTGGTGGTCTCACCAGCAAGGGGCTCTTAACACGGACATTCAATCGACACTTCGCCTCTGAATCAGCCGTCGCACCAGAGGCGAATCGTGCCTCCCCGAGGAGCGCTACCGAACTCGGGTTCCGCTCCCGTCAGCGCACCCTCATGCCGCCGCATTCGGCGAGCTCAACCCGCCTGACCCGGGCGGACCGCAGCTGGGGCTGGCAGTTTCGCCACCCACCCACCGGGCAGCCAACGCTCGAGCAGATACTTCCCCAGAACCCACAGCCCGGCACCGCCGCCAACCAGCAACTGCACCAGCATGCTTCCCGACCCTGGGTCGAAGTAGGCCACAATCTGAGTCGCCACTCTCCACTCCTGCTGTGATGACATTCGACAATCGACACCTTCGCGAATCACCGACTTCCGTCAAGCCGATGGATTCCGCCAGAGGCGCTGTCGCCCAAACACTGAACCGCTCAAGACCACCCCCATGGACGATCGCCATCCGGGCAATCCCCACGGCTTTCCCGATTCGACGATCTCTCCTTCGAGGCAGATCGTGCTTTGGTTAACAATCAGAACTTTTCCGTGATCTGATGGCTCACCTGTTATTTTCTAGTCACGAAAGGCAAGGGAAAACCGCCACCTGGACCCCAGCCCACGTCGCTTCGCACGGGGCCCTTGCCGCTCTGGAGAACCCGGCCAGACAGGGCCAACAGCCAGCCCGAAAACGGGTGCCGACACGCATCGCCGGCGGACTCCAGGGAAAAATTTCGCATAGCTCAGCCACGGCACCCGGCGGTTGTCCACCCCCTCAATCACTTTGTAAACAGACGTTGCCTGCGCAGACACCGCTGAGCTGCGAAATGCTCGGCCCGATGGTGTAAGAGATTTTTCCAGATCGCTGCCACTCGACTTTCAACCCACCCCACGAACTCTGCACGGGTCCACTGGCGCTTGCGCGAGTGGCGACAGAGAATGCGAAATAATCTGCTTGCGTCGCTCTGATTCCCGGAGCACAGGTCGGCGCTTACCTCGGTGCGGATTCCCGGTGGAGCGGTGCAATCAGGCTCTCGCAGACGAGAGTTGCGAGGGCGTCCTCGTTCGAGCGGGAGGATGCTGCCGAAACTCCCCGCAGCCGCGAGCAAGCGTTCCCAGTTCCCCGTCGCCCCCAGTTCCCCGTCGCCACCCGTTTCCCGCCCGCCACCGATCCATTCCCAACCAGTGGCCTCAATCTTAAGCCAATTCAACCAGTGCGCCAGCCACCAGTGACCGAGTGAATCAGGCGTGCCTCCTCCCGGCCGCGTTCAAATTCGCGGTCCCCGCGGACCAGTTGTGAGGCACGATTCCCGCAGCATCTCCTCTGGGCCAGTTCATCTCAGGAGAACTCCGCAGGCTGCGGCGAGTCTCAGCAACGGCCAAGCGCGGGTGTGGCTGACGCAGGAGAGCGACGCGACAGGTTGGGACCACGACGACAGGCGTCACTCACGACCGAGATCAACACGGCGAAGCCGTCAGGTCAGGACCACCGCATGCGCTGCCAGCTGCACACTGCCAAGACCGCGAAGCCCCCGCCCGCACTGACCGCACCGCCCTGGCTGCCTGACCGCTGGCCGGTCGCGTATTGGGATGAAGTTACCCCCAAATAGTGGGCGCTCAATCGAGAGAGTAAACTCTCCGGAAAGACCCGAACGAGATGAGCAAGGAGATGGCAGGCATGTCAGAGAAACCGAATCGTCAGCGTCGCCGTCATACGCTGGAGTTCAAGCAGGCGGCGGTCCGGATGGTCACTGAGGAGGGCCTCAGCCAGGCTGAGGTCTCGCGCGCTTGGGAATTCCTGAGAATTCGCTGCGGAATTGGAAGCGGAGCCTGAAGGGGGGTCCTGCCCCGGCCGGCCCGGGCCAGCCCTCTGCCCTGGAGGCGGAGCTGCTCCGGCTGCGCGCCGAGAATGAGCGGCTCCGGATGGAGCGGGAGATTTTAAAAAAAGCGACGGCCTTCTTCGCGAAGGAGTTGCGGTGAGATACGCCTTCATCCAGGAGCATTGCCAGACGTGGCCGATCGCCGTTCAGTGTGATGTGCTGGAGGTTTCGCGAAGTGGGTTCTATGCCTGGAAAAATCGTTCTCCCAGTGCTGGGGCTCAGCGGCGTGAGGCTTTGACTCAGCAGATTCGAGCGATCCACCAGGAGAGCCATCAAGACAACTACGGAGTTCCACGAATCCACAGGCAATTGCGGAAACGAGGCCATTGCTGCACCAAGAAAACCGTGGCCAAATGCATGAAAGCCGCAGGAATTCGCTCCCAGATGGCCACTCGGAAGTTCCGGGTCAGTACCACCGATTCGAATCACAATCATCCGATCGCTGAGAACATCGTGGACCGGAACTTTTCCCCTTCTCGAAAGAACGAGACCTGGGTCTCCGACATCACATACATCAAGACCGAAGAGAGCTGGCTGTATTTGGCCGTGGTCGAGGATCTCTACACCCGAAAGATTGTGGGCTGGTCCATGTCCGATCGGATGGACAGCCGATTGGTTGTCGATGCCTTGGAGATGGCCATCCAGCGCGAACTCCCGGCAGGAGAAGGAGCGGGTCTTGTGGCTCATTCTGATCGTGGCGTCCAATACGCCAGCGAACACTATCAACAACGTCTCGCTCAACATGGCATCACCTGCTCCATGAGCCGCAAAGGCAACTGCTGGGACAATGCTCCCGTGGAGTCCTTTTTCGCCACGCTCAAGAAAGAGCTCGTCCATCGCCAGCACTACGCTACCCATGAACAGGCCCGGCAAAGCCTGTTTGAGTACATCGAAGTCTTCTACAACCGCGTCCGTTTGCACTCGGCCCTCGGCTATCAGTCCCCACTGCAGCGCGAACAGGCCGCATAACCCTACTTGAGCGCCCACCATTTGG
>CAIUHT010000478.1 GCA_903898975.1 uncultured Planctomycetaceae bacterium | reverse complement strand
GGTGACGGGCGTTTGCCCCGAGGCCGCGCTGCGACTCCGGCCGCCGCAGAGTGGCGACAACCCTTCGGCTCTTTTTTGCACGAATTCCGGGCAGCCACCGCGGCGCAAATCACCGAGAGGCCGACGGTCAGTCCCAAGAGCAAGTACCAACGCGTCCACGTCGCGCCCTGGTGCGTTCCCAGGCACTGTGAACACGTCGCTCGCTGTGAATCTTCGCGCGAGCCAGCGGATGGGTTGTCAGCGTGCGGTCCGACTCCGGCGGCCCTGGCCGAGCTCGAGTGGCATGGCCCCTGAAGGACAGGCGATCGCTGCGATCGGGGCCTGGCGATCCGCAAGGCAGGCAGCTTGTCGGCTACGACCCGAGGGAGTTGCGTGGGCCCCCAAAGGCGCTCCCCGAACCAGACAGTCGCCACCACGGGACTTTGAGGCCATGGGACTGACCAGCCACGAACCTCTCAGCCTCGGTACTGACCACGTCAGTGGCCGCTCCCGCGAGCATCTCGAGCGCTGTCGATGCCACGCCTGCGACGAGCTTCGTCGCCTTTGGGCAGGTTAGCTGCGCCCAGTACTCGGCCGCCCCAGGTGGGGCCCACCCAGGTGCGAACTTCCCGGCCCGGCAGGGCTGTCGGCCAAGCGCCTGACCAGCGCATATTGCCGACGGGGAAGTTCGGGCTGGAATTCAAGCCCCGCCCGCATGCCCCCCTGGTCATCCGGTTCGAGCCGGACAATCTGGGCCAACACGTCGAGCAGTTCATGCTGGTCGACCCGCACACTCAGCACCAGCATGTCACCCGGCCGGAAACGGTCGCTCTCCAGGCGGACCGTTCCCCCACGGGGGGAGGCATCCTCCACAATCGCCGGGATGGCGGACTGGCCATCTCCGGTGGCCTGACGTCGCACGCTGGCACTGAACGGGATCCGGTGTTTGCCGGCTTGGTCACGCACTCGCATCGATCTGGCAGTCGCTCGGGGAGTCGTTCAGGGAAGAGGGCAAATCTCTTTCCCCAATATCGGCGCCCCGGCGTGCGAGACTTTGACCGGTTTGTCGAAAATGCCGGCGCAACTAGCCGTCCCACGATTCCCCGTTCCAGGCCACCATCCGATCGATCAGGCGGACGACATCGGTGGTGAACGCCTGGAATAAAGCCTCTCCCTTTTCCGCTGTCGCGATGGCGGGCTTGCCAATGTGTCCGACGGTCGTCCGATCGCGGGTGATCCACGCCCGATGCGCTGGCTCAAAGGCGGTGCCAAACGACATCTCCGCCACCTGCTGGTGGTTGTGGACCAGGTGAGGTGCGATTCGCAGCATCATCGAGGTCTCGAACTCGCAGGCGTGCCCCATCTGCCGCTGCTCCAGGGCCGGGCAGTTCTTCCAGGGCTCGGTCCCAAGGGTCCAGTAGGTCGTCGAGAGAATCAGCAGGTCGGCCCGCTGACGGTGCTTCTGGCGGAATTCAAAGGTCGCCTGCTGGGCAGGCACAATGTTCCCCCCGT
The DNA here is from genome assembly GCA_903898975.1 of uncultured Planctomycetaceae bacterium. Classification (GTDB taxonomy): domain Bacteria; phylum Planctomycetota; class Planctomycetia; order Planctomycetales; family Planctomycetaceae; genus UBA10511. Next base: position 710 of record CAIUHT010000478.1, on the reverse strand, counting down.
GACCGTTCAGCAGCAGCAACCGCTGAAACCCGTGGGTCAGCATGTTCTCGAGCAGTCCCTCCAGCAGGTCGAGATAGACCCGGGGCTCGGCCGACATGGTGCCGGGAAAATCGAGATGGTGGTGCGAGTTCCCCAGCCACGTGAGTGGGGCAAACAGGGCGCGGTCGCGGGTCTGCTCGGCGGACCGGCGGACCACTTCGCCCAGCAGCATGCTGTCGGTGAAGAGCGGCATGTGGTGACCGTGCTGCTCGAGCGCAGCGACCGGCAGGATGACGGGGGTCGAACGGGGAAGGGCGGCCACCTGGGGCCAGGTCATTTCCTGCAGCAGCATGAACTCACCTGTGAGTCAAAGGAATGAGGATCGGTGGAGTCGGGAATTGTACGGGGAAGAGGACAACAGGGGGACTTAGCCGGGGTGACCCTCGATTCGCCAGTTCGCCTCAACAAACACGGCTCGCGTGTCCTGAGAACGGAACCGAAATTGAAGGCAACACCCGGCCCGCTCTGGGCTCAAACGCCGTCGTGACTGGCCCAGTCCCTTGGGGAACTGCCGCGCCACCCCACCTTGAGGCGGACATTGACCCAGTTCCCCGTCAGCCAGCACACCGTGAAGGCGGTCGATGTTCGCCGCGCTGCGGGACCGGCCCTGAGGGCGAACAACGCCCGCAACCTCCGGCAACCCTGCTCATTCCCGGTTCAATTGGCCCCCG
>CAIUHT010000477.1 GCA_903898975.1 uncultured Planctomycetaceae bacterium | reverse complement strand
GTCGAGGAACTGCTCCGCGACGTCAACCTCTGGCAATATGTCCGCCCCGTCACGCGGGGCGACGCTCTCGAAAACGACTGATTTCTCCCAGGCGTTTTTCGGCGTAAGTCGCTTTATAAAAAGCTCTTACAGCACCCAGACCAGAACTCCAAGAGAATTTTTCCGAAAAAAATCGGCCGGCCCATGTCCCATTCCGGCGGGTCGCGGCTATGGGGTGGTGTCAGGGGGTTGCGGAGCTTGCGACGGCCAGCGGAGAGGGGTCTCCGCGTTCGCGAGCCCGCCCTTCGACCCCCGACGTTTCGCCAGCGGGAAAAGACGCCATGATGCGACAGGCCTGGAAGACGTGGGTTCGTAACTGGATGCGGAACGCGGTGCGGGGGATGCAGGGGCCAGCCCGGCGGACGCGACGCCCCGGGTGCCACCTTCAGGCGATTCCCCTGGAGTCCCGGTCGCTGATGTCGGCGACGGCGGGGCTGATGCCCGGCGTGATGCAGGCCGGAGCCACGGTCGCCGAGCGGTACCAGGTTGCCGGCGAATCGTTCTCACTGGCCCCGCAGTCGCAGCAGTGGGCGGTGTCGGTGCAGTCGGGAACGGTGGCCGATTACCTGCGGTCCAATCCCGGAATGTCAAACTGGATCGTTGACCGCACTCTCGACTCGCGGACGGCGATTCTGCGATCGACCGGCACAGTGGGGCAGTCGCTCGACTTCACCCGGGCCACCCAGAATGTGGCGTGGTCGTCCCCCGTGTACCAGACTGCGGCGGGACGCTGGATGGTGCCCTCCAACGAAGTGGTGGTGTCGCTGCGTCCCAACCAGCGGGCCGCCGACTTCTTCGCCCAAGACGCGCGGTTCACCGGCTATCGCCCCTTGCCGGGGAGTTCCGACCAGTTCATCGCCACCGTCGCGGGAGGCGCAGGGGGGGCCAGCCTGCGAGTGGCCAATGAACTGGCCGCCGACGCCCGCCTGCAGTGGGTCACGCCCAACTTCTGGCAGGAGTTCCAGCGTTATGCGACAACGAACGACCCCGAGTTCTCGCGGCAATGGCACCTCGAGAACAACGGGATCGCCGGGGGCCGGGTCGATGCCGACGTAGACGCCACCGCCGCATGGGACCTGGAACGGGGCAACCGCTCGACCATCATCTCGGTGGTAGACGACGGGATGGATCTGTCGCACCCCGACCTGGCCCCCAACCTGTTCGTCAACACGGGAGAGATCCGGGGGAACGGGATCGACGATGACAACAATGGCTGGGTCGATGACGTCAACGGCTGGGACTTCACCACCAACGGCACACTGGGCGACAACAACCCGGGCGCAGATTCGGTGAATGACGCCCACGCCACCAGTGTGGCGGGGGTCGCCGCGGGGCGGGGGAACAACGGGATCGGCATCAGTGGCATCGCCCAGGAGGCCCGCATTCTGCCCGTGCGGATTTTTGGATCGAATGGATCGTCGACGACCTCGGCGAATATCGCCTCAGCGGTGTATTACGCCGCGGGCCGCACCCGCGACGGGCAGCGGCAATGGGCCAACGTGCAGATCATGAACAACAGCTGGGGGGGTGGCAGCCCCGACGCCGCCATCACCGCCGCCTTCACCTGGGCCAGCCAGAGTGCCCGGGGCGGGCTGGGGACAGCGACCTTCATCGCCGCGGGGAACGGCGGCGGGGCGGCCCTCAGCTATCCCGCCAGCCTGGCCCAGTCGCTGGCCGGGGTGATTGCGGTCGGGGCCTCGACCAACATGGATGTCCGCTCGGGCTACAGCCAATACGGCACCGGGCTCTCGCTGGTCGCGCCCAGCAATGGTGGGACCGCCGGCATCGTGACCACCGATCGGGTCGGATCCGCGGGCTACAACTGGTCGGGTGGCTGGTCGGGCCCGGGCTCGAATGACTACACCGACTCGTTCGGCGGGACTTCTTCAGCGACCCCCCTGACAGCGGGGATCGGTGCCCTCGTCTTGAGCCGGGCGGAGGATTTGGGAGTCCGTCTTACCGCCGCCCAGGTGCGCGGGCTGCTGATGAACACCACCGAGCTGATTGGTCCGGCGGCCACCGTCTACAACGACACGACGGGCTGGAACAACGAGTACGGGGCAGGCCGGGTGAATGCCTTCCTGGCGGTGAGCGGGGTCGGCCAGCGGGAGGTGGGGGTGTTCGCAGGTCGGACCGCGGTCGCAAGTGGAGGGACTGTCGACCTGGGAGGCTCCCCCGTGGGGACTGCCGTGAGCCGGCAGATCCGCATCCGCAACGAGGGGACCAGCCCCTTGGCTCTCTCGGGTCTGACCATCTCGGGGAGTTCGGCGTTTTCGCTGCCAGCTGGCCTGGGCCGGGGGACACTGGCGGTGGGCGAGTCGACCACGTTCACGGTCCGCTACAACCCGACCGCGTCGGGAGCCCAGACCGCCAGCGTGGTCTTCACCACCGACGACGCCAATGAGGCCCGCTACACGATCAACCTGACCGGGACCGGCCAGGCCGCGGTGGGTGACCAATACGAATCGGACGACACCGCGGCGACCGCTCGGACAATCACCACCGACGGTGTCGCCCAGACGCACTCGTTCCATGTCGGAACCGACGTCGACTGGGTGCGATTCACCCTGGCGCAACGGTCGAACGTGACCATCCAGACCAGCGGGGACGCGGGCGGCGATACGTTGCTCGATCTGTACGGTCCGAACAGTTCTACCACGCTGGTGGAGGCCGACGATGACGACGGCGTCGATACTTACTCGCAGATTGTGCGGAATGGGACATCGGCCCTCGCCGCCGGGACCTATTACGTGCGGGTGAGCGAATACGGACAAAATAACACGCTGTCCCGCTACACGCTGAGCGTGCTGGCGACTCCCGCCGGTGACGAGTACGAGTCGGACGACACCGCGGCGACCGCTCGGACCATCACCACCGACGGTGTCGCCCAGACGCACTCGTTCCATGTCGGTACCGACGTCGACTGGGTGACCTTTACCCTGGCAACGACATCGCACGTCACGATCGCGACGAACGGGGATGCCGGGGGAGACACCCTGCTCGACCTGTACGGCCCGAACAACGCGACCACGCTGGTCGAGACCGACGATGACGACGGCGTCGATCTCTACTCGCAGATTGTCCGGACTGGGACGAACGCCCTGCCGGCAGGCACCTACTACGTGCGGGTCCGCGAATACGGGCAGAACAACACGCTGGGCCGCTACACCCTCAGCGTGCTGGCAACCGATGTCTATGAGGACGACAATGTCGCCTCCCGGGCGGCGACCATCACCACCAATGGAACAGTGCAGAATCGCAGCTTCCACACCGGCGGCGACGTCGACTGGGTGCGGTTCACGCTGACCCAGTCCCGGCTCGTGACCATCCAGACCGACGGCGTCGCGGGGGGCGACACGCTGATGGACCTGTTCGCGGGTGATGCCACAACCCGGATCACCACCGATGACGACAGTGGGAACGGGTATTACTCGCGGATCCAGCGGACGCTGGCCGCGGGGACCTACTTCATCCGCCTGACCGAGTACGGCCAGAACAACAGCCTGGCCCTGTACTCCCTGCGGGTCACGCTGGGGTAAAACCAGGTTTCACGCCGGCCAGCCCGCAGCCCTCCCCGGGCTGGGCCAACAATCAACACGTCTCGCAGACGAGTCCACGCAGGCCCCCCTGTCACCGGCTTCCACCGGAGGCAGGGGGGCCGTGTTTTTGGGGTCGCGGACCGGAGATCCAGTCGCGCGACCTCAACTGAGCATGTCGTGGAGCCGCAGTGCCGTTGAGTACAGTGCAGTTAAGTGTTGCAGTGCCCAACGCTTCGCTCACCGGTCGCCACCTGAGGGGCGAGAGTCGGTCGCTGGTCAAGCCACTCGGCGTACCCGGACCGCCGAAGAGCACAACCGGCGACCTGGCGACGCACACCAGGGTGTGGGGCTCCGGCTGAGGACAGTCAGCGGATTCGTTTCCGGCTGTGCACGTAGCCCAGAACCCCGAGGGCTCCCAGCATGGCCAAGAGGCAGCCCGTCGGCTCGGGCACGGCACCAGGGGGTGGGGGAGCTTCACCGGGCGAGGTGATACCCACCGTCAGGAAGTCGATCGCCCAGCCATCACCTCCCGTTCCTCCCTGGTTGATGCTCAGCGTGAGAACGTGGCTCTGCTGGAGGAGGGAGGGATCCAGACCAATCGTGAAAAACTGGATCACTGGGCCGGTTTGGTCCACGGAATTCAGGACACTCGTGAGGGCTGTATGGACTACCCCGTTGATCGACGCGGTGAAAGGTTGACCGAAACGGGGGTATTGGAAATCGTCGGCGGCAATGCCCAGCGTGAATGTGCCGACCTCGCCTCCCGCCCCCACGAGACGCGAGTAATCGAGGGTGATGACCTGTGGCCCGTTCTGCCGAAATGCGGAGTTGGCGTAACCGTCCGAGGCTGCGGTTTGAACTGTACCAACATAAATCTGATCGGTGCCCGGATGATCGCGCGAGGAGGGGTTAAAAGGCCAGCCGTGACGAACGATGGAATGGCCAAAAGTGACCACTCCAGACTGCAGCCCCTGCAAAGTCGCTCCGACCTTGGGATCGCTCGAATAAATATCCGTGCTGCAGAGATCGGCATCTCCGAATTGCAGGACTCCCGCAAGCGCTGACGAGCTGAGCAGTCCGAGGAGCGCCAGGAAAGTAAAGCTGGAACGTACAACGTTGCACATGACACAAACCCCTCAAAGTGTGAAACGGCAGCGAAACCTGGCTGCCAAACCTTGTAAACGGCTGATCGGTTATTGACCTGTAGACCGCTTTTTCGCGGTCTGAAACGCAGGCAAGTGATCAGTCGGGAGAATGGTAGCGTCGACTACGACCTTCGAAAAGGGTCTTTTTTCAGATCGGGAGATTTCACCCGAATGTCTCACTGCCGGAGCTCGGTTGCCGCGAATTCTTCGAGACCTTGAAAAAATGCGAAGGGTGAAAAACCTGTCGTCTGTCATCGCGCACATCACGAGCACACGTTCGCCGCCTGACTGGTACAACGGGCCCGACTGGACCGGGATCCCCTTGGGGCCGAGATGCAGGCCTCCAACTTGGGCTGAATAGCACGCCCCCTGAAGACTGGCTTATGGGAGACTCAAACTGGTGCGAATGTGAGGTCGCGTACTTCGGGCACTTAATCGATCCCGCTGGCGTCTTATTTTCCGAACAAGGAGGATCTGACGATGCGAGTTGCCCAGACGATTACTTTGACGGATGAAGTTCGAGCCACACTGACCAAGTGGGCGCGTGGCCGGAGTACGCCAGCGCGGCTGGTTCAGCGTGCGAAGATTGTGTTGGCTGCGGCGGAGGGACTGGAGAATAAGGAGATCGCGGCTCAACTGGGCTGCACTCGTCGGACAGTTGGCACCTGGAGGAATCGATTCGCCACAGCGGGTCTGCGAGGCATCGAAACCGATGCCCCTCGTTCCGGTCGCGGCCCAGCTGTGCGAGCAGCGAAGGAGGCGGAGATCATTCGGCGGACGACTCAGGAAAAGCCACCGCATGCTAACCAGTGGAGCGTACGTTCGATGGCGGCGGCTGTGGGAGTCAGCAAAGACACCGTCCAGCGTGTCTGGCATGACAATGGGCTGCAACCGCATCGCACAAAAACCTTCAAGGTCTCCAACGATCCGCAGTTTGCCGAGAAGCTGGTCGACGTGGTGGGGCTGTATCTCAATCCTCCCGAACATGCACTGGTGCTCTCGTGTGATGAGAAGAGTCAGATTCAAGCACTGGATCGGACGCAAAAGAGCCTGCCTATGTTTCCCGGCCGCCTGAAGACTCTGACGCATGACTACAAACGTAACGGGACTACAACCCTGTTTGCGGCCATCGAGTTGGCCGGAGGCCGAATCATCGCCGACTGCATGCCTCGGCATCGTCATCAGGAGTGGATCAAGTTTCTGAAGAAGATCGACGCCGAAACGCCACCGGATCTGGACCTGCACTTGATCGTGGACAACTACGCGACGCACAAGCATCCCAAGGTGAAGAACTGGTTACGCAGACACAAGCGGTTTCACGTGCACTTCACTCCCACGTCCAGCTCGTGGCTGAACGTGATCGAACGCTGGTTCCGGGACATCACACACAACCGAATCCGCAACGGAGTCTTCAGAAGCGTCGAACAGCTCGAGCAAGCGATCTACGACTACATCAAGCACCACAACGCCAATCCGAAGACTTTCGTCTGGACCAAAAAAGCAGAGGACATTCTGGAAAAAGTCAAACGGGCTCGTGCCGCACTGAATAAGCTCCCATCTGACTGAGACACTACACTAGG
>CAIUHT010000476.1 GCA_903898975.1 uncultured Planctomycetaceae bacterium | reverse complement strand
TTACCCTTCCGTCTTTGCGGGCTGGGGAATCTGTGACTCTCGTGCGGTCTGTGAGGTCGGTTCAGGCCCAGTGCCTGTGCGGCCCCGGGTGGTGACCCAGACTACGATTCCCAGGACAGCCCCAGGGCGTTTCCAAACAAGCGGACAGGCACTTGCAGCGGTTGTGATGTGGTCGAGACTGTGCGGGAACAACTCGCAATCGCGGGCCGATTTCCCCCTCCCCCGGGAGTGGTGCGACTGCTCTCGGGAGACCTCGACAGGCCGACCACACACCCCACTCAAAACCAGCCTGGGTGGGCTTCTGCACGATCGTCGCGAAAGCCCACTGCGTTGCTTGTTTCGCCTGCCGGGGTTGGCTAATCTCGCACCGCCTGCACCGTCGGTCGCGAGATTCCGATTCCTCCCCAGACGGCCCGGTGCAACAGGGGAACACGCGACATGAGCACGGCCCGGCTGCACCTCAACGGCAAGGAATACGAGTTTCCCACCCACGTGGGGACCGAGAACGAACTCGGAATCGACATCTCCTCGCTCCGCTCGGCCAGCGGGGCGATCACCTTCGATCCCGGTCTTGGCAACACCGGCCTGTGCAAGTCGGCCATCACCTATATCGATGGCGAAGCGGGCATCCTCCGCTATCGTGGCTATCCCATCGAGCAACTCGCCGAGAAGGCGGGTTTCTCGGAAGTCGCCTACCTGCTCATCTACGGCGAACTTCCCACCCGCGAGCAACTGGCGCAGTGGCGGCACCGGCTGACCATGCACAGCATGATCCACGAAGATCTCAAGAAGTGCTTTGAGGGCTTCCCGCCGACCGCTCACCCCATGGCCATTCTCTCGGCCATGGTCGCCTCGCTCTCGACTTACTACCCCGAGGCCCCGGCGGACGACCCCGACCTCAACATGGTCCGGCTGCTGGCCCAGCTGAAGACCATCGCGGCTTACGCGTACAAGAAGTCCATCGGCCACCCGATGATCTATCCCCGGAACGAACTCTCTTACTGTGCGAACATTCTGCACATGATGTTCGCCGTTCCCGCCGAGACCTACCACGTCTCCCCGGTGCTCGAGAGCGCGCTCAACGCCCTGCTGATCCTGCACGCCGACCACGAGCAGAACTGCAGCACCTCGACCGTCCGGGTGGTGGGGAGCAGCCAGGCCAATCTCTTCGCCTCGGTCTCCGCCGGGATCTGCGCCCTCTGGGGCCCCCTGCACGGTGGGGCCAACCAGGAGGTGATCGAGATGCTGGAGGAAATTCGCGACAATGGCGGGGACGTCAAGAAGTACGTCGCCATGGCCAAAGACAAGAAGTCGGGCTTCCGCCTGATGGGCTTTGGACATCGCGTCTACAAGAACTTCGACCCCCGCGCCACCATCCTCCGCAAGAAGGCCGACGAGGTTCTCAACCTGCTGGGCATCAATGACCCGCTCCTGGCGATTGCCAAGGAACTGGCCGAGGCCGCCCTCAACGACCAGTACTTCATCGAGCGGAAGCTCTACCCGAATGTCGACTTCTACAGCGGCATCATCTACCGGGCCATGGGCATTCCCACCAACATGTTCACCGTGATGTTCGCCCTCGGCCGGCTCCCCGGGTGGATCGCCCACTGGCGCGAACAACGGGCCGAAGGGGTCGCCCGCATCAATCGCCCCCGCCAGATCTACACCGGCCCGACCCAACGCGAGTTCACCCCACTCGACAGTCGCGGTTGAGCGTTGCCCCTCGTTTCGCTCCGCCAGTCTGCGCTGCTCCAGAGGCCCGGCATGTACGATTACCTGACGATCCTCAGTGGACGGGCCCATCCGGCGCTGGCCGCCGAGATCGCGGCGTACCTCAACATCACCCTCGGCCGGCTGGAATGCTGGAATTTCCCCGACGGTGAGATTGGCGTCCGCCTCGAGGAAAACATCCGCGGCCGCGATGTCTTCATCGTTCAGCCCACTTCGCCCCCCGTCAACGAATCGCTGATGGAGCTGCTGGTGCTGATCGACGCCTGTCGTCGGGCCAGTGCCGAGCGGATCACGGCGGTCATGCCCTACTTTGGCTACGCCCGGCAAGATCGCAAAGACGCGGGACGCGTCCCCATCACCGCCAAGCTGGTCGCCAACCTGATCGTCGAGGCGGGGGCCAGCCGGGTGCTGGCGATGGACCTCCACGCCGCCCAGATCCAGGGCTTCTTCGACATCCCGGTCGACCACCTCTACGCCGCCCCCATCCTCGACGATTACTTCCTCGGGCTGGGGCTGGAGGAAGATCAGCTGGTGGTGGTCTCGCCCGATGAAGGGAGCATCAAGCGGGCCCTCCAGCACCAGGAGCGGATGGGGGGTAGCCTCTGCATTGTCGACAAGCGCCGTTCGAGCGCAACCGAGACCAAGCAGGCCAATCTCATTGGTGGCCCCATCGCGGGGAAGACCGCGCTCATCTTTGACGACATGATCACCACCGGGGGCTCGATGGTCGGCGCGGTGCGCGTGGTCCACGGGCTCCAGGCCCAGCGGATCTATGTCGGGGCCAGCCACGCCGTCTTCTGCGGCGACGCCCCCCGCATCCTCCGCGACGCCCCCATTCACGAAGTGGTCGTGACCAACAGCATCCCGCTCCGTCCCGAGCAGACGTTCCCCAATCTCCGGGTCGTCTCGGTCGCCCCCCTGCTGGGCGAGGCGATCAAGCGGATTCACCGAAACGAATCGGTCAGTTACCTCTTCGACTGATCGTCGCCCCGCCCGACCCGCACGCTCGCGCGGTGCACACCGTGCCCCCGCTCGATCGCCGTTTGGACTGATCGCAAAACTCCCCCAGCCGCTTTCGCGCAGACACGTTTGCTCGCCCAACGGATGACGGGCGAAGCTCCCGGCATGTAGCACGCTGCCCGCACGGAAGTCGGCTCACACAGCGGTTCTCGATTGGGCCGCAACCCGCGCGCTCCGACTCTCTTACGGCGTCCCCTTCGCGCCGGTTGCCGCCCCCTCGACGGGAGCAGCGCCGACCGGTGGCCCCTGGCCGGCGGGTGGACCTTGGCCAGCGGGCCCTTCGGTGGCGGGACCGCTTCCAGGGTTGGTCGGCGAGCTGCCGCGGGGTGGCTTCACTGTCGCGGGGAGTCGCTCCGAGACCTCCCCCTGCACCAGCAGCTCACTCGCCCCCCGTTTGCGCTCCAGTCGAATCACCCGCCGCGTTCCCGCCTGCTCTCCATACACCCACTGCTCGAGACAGAGCCCCGCCGTCGCCACCCGCGCGATCGCCGAGGGGGGCCCCAGGGCCCGCACCACATAGCGGGCCGGCATGCCAGGCTCGACCCGGGCTGCCAGGATCGCTCCGTCCCACCGGCTCTCCGGCCGGCGCCGGTACGCTTCCGCCGTCAGCCATTGTCCCTCGTGCAGGTGCCAGTCGCGATCTTCCAGCGCCTGCTGCAAGGGCTCTGCCCCTGGCACCCGCTGCCACAGTTCAATCAGCAACTGGTCGGCCTGCGCGTTGTCCCGCAGCAGCGACCGGTATTCGCCCGCCAGTTCCAGCCCTCCCTCGACATCCACTTCGCCCAGGTTCTTCCGCCGCCACGCCAGCCAGGTTGCCAGCAACTGCTGCGACTTCGCCACATCTCCCTTGAGCCGATACCGCTCAGACACCTCCAGCAGTTCCGACTTCGTCAGCCGCTCGACCTCGCGGGCCCGCGCTTCCAGCACCCCGTTGCGCAGCTTGGTGGCGACTTCCTTCTCTTCGGGAACCAGGAGCTCCACCTGGCTCGCCACCTCCAGGTGGTTGCTGCCATCCCGCAGCAGCCGACGCTGCAGCCAGCGGAGCAGGGCGTCGGCGTACAGCATCCGCCGGTAGATCCGCCGCTTCGCCGGGCTCCCGTTGCGGTACACCTCCACCTTCGCAGGGAAATACTTCCCCCTCAGTTCGGGGTCCCAGGCGGGTTGCGGGTCTTCACAGTCGGGCATCTGTTGCCGCACCTGCTCAAGAATCCGTTCGCGGTCCTCGGTCGTGCCCCGTTCACCCTCGGCGATCAGCCACACGCACGCCTCGTGTCGCCACGCTTCCAGCAGCGACGGTCCCATCCCGCGTGCGGCGGCCCGCTGGATGAACTCGAGCAGTGCATCGCCCCGTCCCTCGGGCACTTCTTTCCGTTCGACCGTCAATGCTTCGTCCCGCAGATCCTGCACGGCGGCCGCCAGCGCCTGGTCCTTGTAAAACGTTGCGATCTCTTCGCCCCAGTCGGCCAGGGCGTGCAACTCTTTCGCCGGGCGGTTCTTCAACGTCTTGCGGCGGGTGGTGAACTCTTCCAGTTCCCCGGCAATCGTCCCCACACTGTCGAGCACCACCTCAACCTTGCCATCTTCGGGGGACCGTCGCAGCACGCCCCGGGCCTCCACATGCCGGGCCCGCTCGGGCAGATTCCCCGCCTCGGGGCCGACAAACCGGACGTCGCAGTTGCGCAGCCGCAGCAGTTGGCGATCGAGCACCATGACCCGTCCGCGAACCCGTTGCCGCTCGGCGGGCAGCGGGTCCTTCGGTCCCAACTTCTTCACCATCGCGTTGAATTCGGGCACCGACCAGTCGGCCCCCCACGCCACGCCACTGGTTCCCCCC
>CAIUHT010000475.1 GCA_903898975.1 uncultured Planctomycetaceae bacterium | reverse complement strand
TCATCGAGCAGCAGTTGCGGGCGGTGGTCGCGGAGATGGAGACCGCCGCAGATCTGAAAACGCGGATCGCCCTCGACATCGCCTTTCATCGGCACTTGCTCGAAGCGAGCGGATTGCAGCCCCTGGTCGCCTTTGGTGACCTGCTGCATCTGTTCTTCCAGCGGTTTCGCGAGAACATCCGGCTGGTGGAGTGGGAATTGGCGATCGCCGGTCATCGGCGGATTCTCGACGCCCTCGCGCAGGGCGACCTCGCCTCCGCCACCACCGAACTGCGTCAACACATCGAATCCCATCGGGAGCACGTGGCATGACGGGACGCTCTGCATCCAAAATCCGCGGCTGGCTGCTGCTGAGTTGTCTGGCCGCCACCCTCGGCCTGGCAACCCATCTGCCTACCGCCGCCCAGCCACCCGCCACACAGCCACCCGCCGCGCCCTCCGTACCGGCGCTTGCCCAGCCCGCTGAAGTAAAGCCGCTACCCGCGCAACCCACGGCGGCGGAGGCAAGTGCCGCGCAGGAGACTGTAGCGCAAACCACTGCAGCGCAAACCACCGCCGCGCCAGCTGGGGACACCCAGCCAGCGGCGGGCGAGGCCGACGCGCCCGTGCTGACCGCTGAACAGCGGGAGTTTTTTGAACGGCAAGTTCGTCCCCTGCTGGTCAAGCGCTGCTTCGAGTGCCACGGGGGAACCAAGGCCGCCGGGGGGCTCTCGCTGGCGACTCGCGCGGGGTGGAAGAAGGGGGGCGCTGGCGGGCCCGCCCTCGTCCCCGGGGAGCCCGACCAGAGCCTGCTGATCGAGGCGATCAATCATCGCGGACTCGAAATGCCTCCGGTCGATCGTGGGGGCAAGCTGCCCGCCGAAGAGATTGCCCTGCTGACCAAGTGGGTCGCCCAGGGGGCCCCCGATCCGCGCGATGGCAGCGAAGCTCTCGGCGGCATGACGCGGGAAGAGGCCCGGGCCTGGTGGGCTTTCCAGCCCTTGGCCAGCGACAGTCCGCCGGCCGAGATCGACCGGCTGATCGAGCGCGAATGGCCCGCCCGGCAGTTGACCCCCGCCCCGCAGGCCGATCGTCGCACCTTGTTGAGGCGGGCGTATTACACCCTCGTTGGGCTCCCCCCCACTCCCGCCGAGATGGCCAGCTTCCTGGCCGACAACTCTCCCGACGCCTTCGCCAAGGTGGTCGATCGGCTGCTGGAGTCGCCCCAATATGGTGTGCAATGGGGTCGGCACTGGCTCGATGTGGTCCGCTATGCCGACACCGCGGGTGAGAACACCGACCGCCCGCTGCCGCATGCCTGGCGGTATCGCAACTGGGTCTTCGACGCGTTTCAGCGCGATCTCCCCTTCGACCAATTCGTCAGGCTGCAGCTGGCGGGCGACTTGCTGAACGCCAACCAGCCCGGGCCGGTCGCTGCCGAGGGGATTGTCGCGACAGGCTACCTGGCGGTGGCCCGGCGGTTTGGGCACGACATAGACAAGGACATGTTCCTGACGCATGAAGACGTGATCGACAACCTGGGGCGGAACTTCCTGGGGCTGTCGCTGGGTTGTGCCCGCTGCCACGATCACAAGTACGACCCCATCACCGCGGAAGACTATTACGCGCTCTACGGCATTTTCGACAGCACGCGATTCGCTTTTCCGGGTTGCGAGCCGAAGGGGCAGCCCCGCGATCTTGTGCCGCTGCTCACCGAGGCCGAAGTCGAGGCCCGCATGCAGCCGTGGCGGGCGTACCAGCAGCAGGTCGCCGCCGCCACCGAACGCCGCAAGGAACTGGCCAAGCAGGCGTTCGCTCAGCCGGCTCGCGAAGCCACCCGCGTGTTGCGGCAGGGAGAGGTGGGCGAGGGGGCGACGGTGGAGATCGCTCCCGAGACGGTCACGGTCCGCCGGGGGGAACTGTTGCTGCTGGTGGTTGAACCCCGGGGAAACCACGGGGCCGACAGCACGCTCGCCGAGTTGCGGATTGCCGAAGTGGGGGGCGACCAGCGGCAGTGGGGGACTGCCGACCTGCTGGCCGACTTCACCCGGGCGAATCCCCGCGAAGCGCGGGGGGCGACCTGGTCGTACCTGGAGCTGACCGCCGACGGCCCGGCATTCCTGCTCGAACCGGGAGACAACGTCGAGAAACAGCCCGCCCTCAAGAAGTGGAGCCTGGGAGACACCCCATCGGTGTTCGTGAACGAGAGCGACGCCGAGGTGAAGGCGTGGACAACGCTCCCCGCGCGGTCGTTCTTCGTGCATCCCGGGCAGAACCGCCCCGTGGCGGTGGCCTGGACAAGTCCGCTCGATGGCATGATCACGGTGACAGGCCGGGTGGGCGATGTGCATCCGGCTCAGCTCGATGGCGTGGCCTACCGGCTGGAGCATGTGGCGTGGCCCGCGACGGGGCCGGTGCTGGCGGAGATCGGGGCATTGGCCAAGCCCAGTCCCGCCCCGCCGCAACCGGTCATTCCGGTCGCTTACGCCGTGGTCGACCGGGCGGGTCAAAATGCCCGCCTGCACGAGCGGGGAGACCCCGAAAAACTGGGAGCCGAGATTCCCCGACGCTGGCTCTCGGTCTTTGGGGGCCACCCACTTCCCGCGGGGACCGGAAGCGGTCGCCGGGAATTGGCCGCCTGGGTTGCCACGCATCCCCTGCTGGCGCGGGTGTTGGTCAACCGGGTCTGGGAGTGGCATTTCGGGCGCGGACTGGTACGCACCTCGAACGATTTTGGCTCGCGGGGAGAACGCCCGTCACATCCCGAACTGCTCGAACAGCTGGCGGCGGGATTCGCCCGCGATGGCTTCCGTCTCAAGCCGCTGCATCGGCGCATTCTGCTCAGCCAGGCCTGGCAGCGGGCAAGTGCCCCGCCCGGAGCCTCCGACCCCGACAACCGCTGGCTGACGCACTTCACCCGCCGTCGCCTGACCGCCGAGGAACTGCGCGACAGCCTGCTTTCGATCTCGGGACAGCTCGACCTGTCGGCGGGCGAGGCCCACCCGTTCCCACCCGAGGCAACCTGGGGTTTCAGCCAGCACGCCCCGTTCACCGCCCAGTACGAGACGAACCGGCGGAGCGCGTTCCTGATGGTCCAGCGACAGCGACGGCATCCGTTCCTGGCACTCTTCGACGGGGCCGACCCCAACGCCTCGACTGCCGCCCGCCAGACCACCACGGTCCCCACCCAGGCGCTGTACTTCATGAACGACCCGTTCTTCCACCAGCAGGCGGCGGGCTCGGGGCAGCGGTGGCTGGAGGTGCCCGAGGCCGACCGGGTCAACGCCTGCTTCCAGCAGCTTTTCCAGCGTGCCGCGACACCCGAAGAACAGCAGCGGATCGGGCAGTTTCTCGCCGATTACCCGGGCGAACCAGCCGCACGCTGGGCGGCCCTGGCCCGCGTGCTGCTGGCCAGCAACGAATTCCTGCATGTCGATTGAGCCCATGCCAGACGCCGCACTCCGCCGACGCGATTTTCTCCGCTCCACCGCCCTCGGTTCGCCCCTGCTGGCGGGCCTGGTGGGCAAACTGCTCGCCGACGAGTCGGACCCGCTGACCCCCCGGGGTCCGCATTTCCCGCCGCGGGCGAAGAACGTCATCTTCCTCTTCATGACGGGTGGCGTGTCGCACATCGACACGTTCGACCCCAAGCCGGAACTGACCCGCCGGCATGGGCAGGAGATCAAGGCCGATCACCCCGAGATCAAGAATCGCCCCGGTTACGAGCGGATCTTCCTCAAGCGGCCCCAGTGGGAGTTCCGGCCGCACGGGCAGTCGGGCATCGAGGTCAGCACGCTGTTTCCCCACGTGGCCGAGTGCGTCGACGACATCGCCCTCATCCGGTCGATGCACACGTCGCATTCGAACCACTACAACGCGACCCTGGGGATGCACACCGGTTCGTTCAATTTCTCGCGCCCCAGCCTGGGGTCGTGGGTCACCTACGGATTGGGGACACTCAATCGGAATCTCCCCGGGTTCGTGGTGATTGCCCCCCGCCAGACCTACGCGGGGACGCAGGTCTACGCCAATGACTTTCTGCCCGGCGCTCACCAGGGAACGCTGGTGGTCCCGGGGTCCGAACCGGTCGCCAATGTGCAGCCCCGGGTTCCCGCCGACCGGCAGCAGCGCGAACTGCGGGCCCTGCGGGAGTTCAACCAGGAGCATCTGGCCAGCCGGGCGGGCGACCCGCTGCTCGCCTCGCGCCTGCGAACCTTCGAGACCGCGTTTGGCATGCAGATGGCCGTTCCCGACGCGTTCGATTTTTCGGGCGAGACCCGCGGCACGCTCGACAGCTATGGTCTTCAGCCCGGGCAGACCGCGGGCTTTGGCTGGCAGTGCCTGGCGGCCCGCCGACTGATCGAGCGGGGCGTGCGGTTTGTCGAACTGATCGACGTCGGCTCTTCGGCCAACTGGGACGCCCATGGCGACATGCTGACCCACGAACCACTCGCCAAGAATGTCGATCGCCCCATCGCCGCCCTGCTGACCGACCTCCGGCAGCGGGGCATGCTCGACGAGACCCTGGTGGTCTGGACCACCGAATTCGGCCGCACCCCGTTCAACAACACCGCGGAAGCCAAGGGGCGGGAACATCACCCCTGGGCGTTCAGTTCGTGGCTGGCGGGGGGCGGGGTGAAGCGGGGGCACGTCCACGGCTCGACCGACGAGATTGGGCTGTGGGCCGCCGACAACAAGGTGCATGTGCGGGACTTCCACGCGACCATCCTGCACCTGATGGGC